>JBALVO010000111.1:0-12596 GCA_036961445.1 Halioglobus sp. | reverse complement strand
CGACCGGACGTAACGGTCGAGTATCAAAGTGGGATGTAGAGCAAGCCGGCGGCCTCTGCATAACGCCCCCTGCAGTCAGCGTCAATACTCAGGGTTCGAGTGCCCCCGCTGTACAGCGTTCAACGGCGGATGATTCACACGTAGCGTCTAGCCCGGTTGCTCGCCGGCTGGCACGCACTATGAGTATCAATCTCAACGATGTCACTGCTACTGGTCGGCGTGGTCGCGTCAGTAAAGAGGATGTGCAGAACGCAGCTATCGCAACCAGCGGCGTGGCACATTACCGGGAGAAAAAGCTCAGCGGCATGCGTAAAACGATTGCCGCCAGGTTGAGTGAATCCAAGCAGAGCATTCCCCATTATCGGGTGAGTGTTGATATTGAGATCGACAGTCTGTTGCAACAGCGCAGCTATATGAATAGCGAATTGGGCCACAACCTGTCGGTGAATGATTTTATTATCAAGGGCTGTGCCAGTGCGTTACAGCAAGTGCCACAGGTGAATGTGCAGTGGGCTGGTGACAGCATTCGACAGTTTGAGCAGGTAGATATCGCTATGGCGGTTGCAGTTTCGGGTGGTCTGATTACGCCGGTAATCCGCGATGTGGGTAACAAGGGTTTGCCGCAAATAGCATCCGAAGCCAGAGATCTCGCACTGCGCGCACAAAACGGAACGATCAGCGTTGACGAGTTTCAGGGCGGCACGTTCAGTATCTCCAATTTGGGGATGTACGGCGTCGATCAATTTGACGCGATTATCAACTTGCCGCAAGCGGCAATTCTGGCAGTGGCCACGGGTAAGAAAAAACCGGTAGTGCGCGGAGAAAACCTGGTAGCGGCGACTGTTATGCGTGTCTCCTTGTCCAGTGATCACCGCGCTATCGATGGCGCTGTTGCGGCGCGTTTCCTGCAATCGCTGAAGGGCTTCCTGGAAAATCCGGCGTCGATGTTGCTGTAAAGATAGCGCCACTTTTTTCGTCATGACTCATGTGAGAAGAATATTATTATGAGTAACCAAGTTCCGATAGCAGAAGGTCTGTTCACCTGGCCTGCAGATAAACCGGCCCTGCTTGGCAGCCGCTGTAATGAGTGCGGCATTGCCAGTTTTCCGGTGGCTGATTCGTGTATGGCCTGTTCCGGCCAGGACGTGTCGGTGGAGCAGCTACCCGGGCGCGGTACATTATGGACCTGGACAGTCCAGCAGTTTATGCCCAAGTCGCCCTATAACAGTAATGAATCTATGGAAACCTTCACACCCTACGGCGTAGGTTATCTGGAGCTGCCTGGCGGTGTTCGTGTAGAAGGACGCCTGACGGAGAATAATCCGGAAAAGTTGCGGATAGGGATGACAATGGACGTGGTATTTGAAACCTATCGCACCGAAGAAAACGGTGACGAGGTGATTAGTTTCTTTTTTAAACCGGTGGACTGATTAACGACCTGCGCAGTTTGACGCAAGAGAGATACAGATGGACGTAGCAATTGTTGGAATAGGTATTCATCCGTTCGGGCGCACGCCGGGACGCAGTGGCCTGCAGCAGGGTGCCTATGCGGCTCGGATGGCTTTGCGCGATGCCGGTATTGCCTGGCGCGATATTCAGTTTGGCTTCGGTGGAAGTGCCAGTGCCGGCAGCGCTGATGCGTTGGTGAATGAGCTGGGCCTGACGGGTATTCCCTTCATTAACGTAGCTAACGGTTGTGCTACCGGTGGCAGTTCGCTGATCTCTGCCTATAACGCCATTAAGTCCGGAGAACATGATATAGGCCTGGTAGCGGGCTTCGACAAGCACGATCGCGGCGCTTTTAACGCGGACCCGGAAGCGCTGGGAATTGGCCAATGGTATGGTGAGGTGGGCATGATGCTGACCACCCAGTTCTTTGCCATGAAAATTCAAAAGTACATGCACGACCACGGCATAACGAAAAACACCCTGGCACGGGTGTCGGAGAAAGCCTTTATTAACGGCTCGAAAACCCCTACTGCCTGGCGCCGGGAGCCGATAGCCGTAGAGGAAATAGCCGGTTCCATGATGGTCAATGACCCGTTGACCAAATTTATGTTCTGCTCGCCATCAGAAGGTGGTGTTGCTCTTGTGTTGTGTCGAGCCGACAAGGCCAGGCAATACACGGACACGCCGGTTTATCTGAAGTCGGCAGCGATGAAGTCCCGGCGTTTTGGTTCTTTTGAAGTCTTTGCGCCCAGTCAGGCATTGTCGCAAGTAGACGGACCCACTGTGGATGCCTCCAACGCCGCCTTTGAAATGGCAGGAATCGGTCCTGCTGACATCGACGTAATGCAACTACAGGATACCGAGTCCGGTGCCGAGATCATGCACATGGCGGAAAACGGATTTTGTGCACACGGTGAGCAAGAGGCCCTGATCCAGTCGGGTGCGACCCATATAGGCGGCAGTATGCCGATCAATACAGATGGTGGCTGTCTGGCTAATGGCGAACCTATTGGCGCATCCGGCTTGCGTCAGGTCTATGAGAGCGTACTGCAATTGCGCGGTCAGGCCGGCGAGCATCAGGTTCCAGATAATCCCAGTGTCGCTTATACCCACGTATATGGTGCGCCGGGTGTTAGTGCCGTTACCATTTTACAAAAATAGCAGGAGACCATTGATGACAGATTCAAATGCGCTAAGCGAAGAGCAAATTATTGCGCGCTCCAGCGGAGAGTCTTACCAGCAGATGCTCGACAAAGAGAGCAACCCGGTTCCGGATGCCTTGCGAGAAAGTACCAATACCTACCTGGGATCAGATAATATTTCGGTGGATCGCTATCTCACTCGAGAGTTTCATGATCTGGAAGTGGAGAAAATGTGGAGCCGTACCTGGCAGGCGGTATGCCGGGAGTCGGAGATCGCTGATGTTGGCAATTTCTTTGTCTATGATATTGCCAAGTACTCGATTGTCGTCACCCGGAACGAGTCCAGCGAACTAAAGGGTTATTACAATTCTTGTCTGCATCGGGGCCGGCAGTTGCGGCGGGATTGTGGAACTGCGCGTGAATTCAAATGTCCGTTTCATGGTTTTCGCTGGAGTCTCGATGGGGATTTTCTGGGGGCGCCCTGCGAGTGGGACTTCCCACACCTGGATAAGGAGAGCTTCACCCTGCCTCAAGTCCAGGTCGATACCTGGGGCGGCTGGGTCTTTATCAATATGGATTTGCAGGCAGAATCGCTGCACAGCTATTTGGGCATATTGCCAGAGCACTTCAAACGCTGGCAGCCAGAGAATACGTATAAGGTAATGCACATCGAGAAAGTCATCGAGTGTAACTGGAAATTGGCATGGGAGGCTTTTATCGAGTCTTACCACACGGTACAGACTCACCCGCAAATCATGCCGTACCTGGGTGACTCTAATTCCCAATACGATTGTTGGGGCGATAACATCAGCCGCACAATTTCGCCAATGGGTGTTGTAAGTCCACATCTGGAGGGGATTACACCTGACCAGACAGTCAATGACTGGCTGGAGCATGGCGCCTGGTTAACCGGTGAGAAATCGGTGGATGTGCCCGCGGGTATGACGGCACGGGAATGGCTGGCCGATTACTATTTCAAATACTATTCCGAGGCGTACCAGACTGACCTTGCGAGCTTTTGCACGCACAGTGAGATCATGGATTCCATTCTTTATTCTGCGTTCCCCAATTTCGCGCCCTGGGCTGGCTTTCACCCGAATCTCACGTACCGGATGAAGCCCCACGGAGATAATCACCAGATGTGCACGATGGAAATCATTGTTTTGATGCGCTTCCCGGAGGGCACTGAGCGTCCGGCGGACTGTGCAGTGCATCGGCTTGATAAAGACCAATTGTTTTCAGAAGCGCCAGGACTGGAAGGCGGCTTGGGCAGGGTCTTTGATCAGGATTTCAGCAACCTGAAAATGGTGCAAAAGGGATTGCATAACCTGCAATCTGGTGAGGTGGTTTTGGCCAACTATCAGGAAATGCGTATACGGCATTTTCATCAGACGCTGGATAAATATATCAACGCCTGAAATTGACGGCGCAACGCGCCAGACATAAATTAACAAGAGAGGCAGGCATGTTGTTGAACGAGTTACTTCAGCCATTTTCATTGCAGGGAAAAGTCGCCCTTGTGACTGGCGCCTCCAGTGGTTTTGGTCGTCATTTTGCTATGGTTCTGTCCCAGGCTGGTGCGAAAGTAGTGGTGGCGGCCCGTCGGACGGAGCGCATCGAAGCGGCGACGCGTGAAATCAATGCTGCAGGTGGAGACGCTATCGCAGTGACCATGGATGTGACCGACAGTGCCAGTGTCTGTGCCGCTCTGGATCAGGCAGAGCAGGCGTTTGGCGTGGTCACGGTGGTGGTCAACAATGCCGGTATCACTATTCCCAAACTGCTGTTGGACCTGACCGACGAAGATTGGCAGGCGGTAATTGACACCAATCTAAATGGCGTAGCGTTCGTTACGCGCGAATCAGCCAGGCGTATGATTGCCGGCGCAACTGGCGGCAGTATTGTTAATGTTGCATCTATTTTGGCGGAGCGGGTGCAAAAGGCGCTGACTAACTACGCCGCATCCAAGGCAGCTGTAGTGCAATTTACCAAAGCGGCAGCACTGGAGCTGGCGCAGCATAAAATACGTGTTAATGCGTTGTGCCCGGGCTATTTTCAGACAGAGCTCAATGCCCAGTGGTTTAAGACGCGCGATGGTCAGGCGCTTATCCAGCGTATTCCCCAGCGGCGCACCGGCGATCTTGCTGACTTGAACGGGCCGCTGTTACTACTGGCTTCGGATGCCGGCGCCTTGATGACCGGATCAGCCATTACGGTAGATGGCGGACATGTACTATCTGATTTGTAGCCGGCGATAGCGCGGATGGCCACACTATTTTTACACGTAAACTATCAGGGCCTATAGAAGCGATGAGAGATCCTTTGAGTGAACAACGCATCCAGCGAGATCGCGCGCTATGGGCGAACAAGACCATAGCGCAAGGCGCCTGGAGCAAGGCACAGCAAGCGCCAGACGAGGTGGCAATTTACCTGGAAGACGAGCCGGCGATTACCTTTTCCTCGATAGCTGATGAAGCCAGACGGCTGGTCACTGGTCTGCAGCAGCTGGGTTTGCAGGTCGGAGACGCGATCAGTTTCCAGCTACCGAATTGGCGTGAATCGGTGGTGCTCGATATTGCAGCCTCGGCCATGGGCTTGATCGTGATCCCGATCATACCGATATACCGGGATCATGAACTGCGTTTTATCCTCAAGGATGCCGGGGTTCGACTAATTTATATTCCCGAGCAGTTTCGCAGTCTTGAATTCCCCGCAATGGTGGCCTCATTGGCCGAAGAGTTGCCGGATCTGGAGCATATCGTCACCGTCCGGGCCAAAGACGAGCACGAAGGTATGCTGCGCTATGAGGACCTGATAGACAATGTCCCGGTCGATCTGGCGACACTGCCCACCATAGACCCTGATTCGGTAAAGGCGATTTTGTATACTTCCGGCACTACCGGAACACCCAAGGCAGTTATGCACAGTCATAATACCCTGGTGCGAGTTATCCAGAATTCGGTGGATTATTGGCAGATGAACGCCGATGACATCATGCTGATGCCGTCACCCGTCACTCATATCACCGGTTATGGATCGGGGATGGTCTTGCCTTTTGTGACCCCGGTGAAGTCGGCGTTAATGGCGCGCTGGGATGCGGACGCTGCTGTTGCGTTTATACAATTGATCGGCGCTACTGCCAGTGTGGGAGCAACGCCATTTCTGGTGGAGTTGCTGGACGCGGCGCAGCGCCATGGTACTGGCTTGCCCTCGATGCGTCTGTTCGCCTGCGGTGGTGCTGCCGTGCCGCCGCAAGTCATCAATCTGACCTATGAGGTGCTGGACAATTGCAAAGCATTTCGCGTTTACGGTAGCACCGAAGCGCCGGTTATTACCCAGGGATTTGTCGGTGCCGGGCAGCAGCAACTGGCGGCTGAAACCGATGGCATGATCTATGGTTATGAGGTCAGGATTCTGGATGACAATGGTCTTGAGCTCGATCCGGGGCAGGCCGGTGAAATCGCCGTCCGCGGAGCGGGAATGATGTTGGGCTACGCCGACCCCGAGCAAAATGCGCAGGCTCACGACAGCGAAGGCTTTTTCTTCACCGGTGACATAGGTCTGCGGACAGCAGAAGATGCCATTCTTATTACTGACAGGAAGAAAGACATTATCATCCGTGGTGGTGAGAATATCAGTGCCAAAGAGGTGGAGGATATTCTGTACGATCACCCGGGTATTCGTGAGGTGGCGGTAGTCGCCATGCCGCACCAACGGCTGGGCGAAGGAGTGTGCGCGTTTATTATTCCCGAGGGAGAGGATACCCATTTGGACCTGGCAGCGGTGGCACTGTTTTGTGAGTCGGCGTTGATGGCCAGACAGAAATTTCCCCAGCACATCGAACTGGTCGATGTGTTGCCGCGCACAGCCAGCGGTAAAGTGCGTAAAGATGTATTGCGAGCTCGCATTACAGACGCGCTTGCCCGCGAAGCGCAGGAGTGTGAGGTATGACGGGGAAGGTCGACCGCAGACGCTTTTTGCAATACTCCGGCTACGGTTTGGTGGCGGCATCTGGGGCCGGGCTGCTAAACGGCTGTGGTGACAGTTACAATACTGCTGAGAATCCCGAATTCTGGAAAGTGGGAAATTACCCACCGGTTACTGAAGAAGTGTCAGAGACTGCGCTTAAGGTAGAGGGGAGTATTCCGCCGGAGCTCAATGGTCTTTACGTGCGTAACGGCCCCAACGCGTGGCAGGGAAGTACTGATCACTTTTTTATGGGTGACGGTATGCTGCACGGTTTGCGGTTGGAAAATGGACAGGCCAAATGGTACAAAAACCGTTATGTCCAGACACCTAAACTGTATCAGGAGCCCGGTATCTTACTCAAACCACCCGAGCTCGCGGAGAACCAGAGTAACGTTTCCCTTATCCATCACGGTGGCAAATTGCTGTCGTTGGGAGAGGCCGGTTGGGGCTATGAAATCGATCCGACCGATCTGTCGACTGTGGGCGTGCAGAACTATAACAATCAATTACAAACGGCGATGACCGCTCACCCTAAAATAGACCCCGACAGCGGTGTAATGCATTTCTTCGGCTACAGTGTATTTGCGCCGTACGTGACTTATCATCAGGCCAATCCAGCGGGTGAGTTAATCAGAAGCGTTCCGCTGGACACCGCTGGACCGGCGATGATGCATGATTTTGCAATGACCGAAAATTACGTCATTTTCATGGAAATGCCGGTAACGTTTTCGATGTTCAAGGCCGTCACCATGGACCCGTTCCCGTTTGGTTGGGATGACGAGGCCGTTTGCCGCATGGGAGTGCTGCCCAAGTCTGGCAGCGCAGCCGATATGCAGTGGTTTGATGTGCCCACCTGTTTTATTTTTCATACCATGAATGCCTATGAGCACAACGGCAGTATCGTGTTGGATGCGGCTCGTTATGATTCACTGTGGGTGAAAGGCTCCGGGGATTTCAACCACCCCGCCTACCTGAGTCGCTATACGCTCAATTTGGGCACGGGCACTGCTGCTGTCGATCGCATACATGAGCAGGCTATGGAGTTCCCGCAGATTAATCGCCAGCAGTGGGGTCGCAACTATCGTTATGGCTACAGCCTGACCACTGGTATGGAAGATGGTCATGTCGCTTATGACGGGGCTACAGGGTTAATGAAGTTTGACCTGCAAACGGGCGAGGGCCAACATTACAAACTGCCCAAAGGGGTGGCACCGGCTGAGCCCTTGTTTGTGGCGGCGCAAAATGCGACCTCTGAAGACGACGGCTATATCTTGAGTTTCATCTACGAACCGGCAACGCACACCAGCGATTTGTGGATTTTTTCGGCTTCGGACTTTATGGCAGGCGCTATTGCCAAAGTGAAGCTGCCGGTCCGCGTCCCCGTGGGCTTTCACGGGGTGTGGGTTGCCGCTGAAGAATTTAATACAAGGACATAATATGAAAACACTGGCTGGTAAGACTGCTGTTATTCTTGGCGCATCCGGCAGTAGCAATTTTGGCGCGGCGATTGCCAGGCGACTGGCGCAGGAGGGTGCCAATGTGGTGGTTGCCGGACGGCGCAGGGAGCCACTTGAGCAACTTGCAACGCAATTGAACGGCAGCGCCATAGTGTGTGATGCCACCAGTGAGGCCGATATCGAACAGTTGTTTGCGGGTGCTGTAGAGAAATATGGAAATGTCGATATTGCGGTATTTTCCGCGGGTGTTTACGCATTTGGCCCGATTGCAGAGCTTAGCGCTGAAATGATTCGCCCGACGCTGGATATTAGTTTCGTCGGTGCACTGTTGTTCTTCAAGCACGCGGCGGCGGCAATGAGCAACGGTGGCTCGGTTATTACTATTTCGTCACTGACAGCACGTCTTCCTGGACCTGGCCTGGCAGCCTACGCCGGTGCGCGCGCCGGCATCGATTACGCGATCAAGGTCGCGGCAGTGGAATATGCTGCACAGAAAGTACGTTTCAATTCTATTGCTGCAGGGTTGATTAAGACCGACATGACGGATGCCTTTTTTGCTATGGAGCCTATTGTCCAGAGCCATATCGATGACACCCCCGCGGGGCGAATGGGTACGCTGGAGGATATGTCCGAGGCTGCCATATTTTTGGCTGACGAACAGCGCTCAGGCTATATCAATGGCCAGATACTGGATCTTGCGGGTGGTCAGCAAATGGGCCATCTACCGCGTTTTTAACGACTTACCATATCCGGGTTTACATACCCCACAGGAGTAAATATGTCCGAGAATCAAATGCAGGGTTATGAAGATGTTACGCTTTATCAACTGAGTGATGCGCGAGAAAAGGAGTTACTGCAAAAACAGGTCGAGTGCAATTTTGTATGGACCAACAAAGATGGTCACGGTCTGGGTGTGATCATGAATTTTATCGCCCGCGATGGTTCTATCTGGTTGACCGCTACGCGGCAGCGTGCACGGATAAAAGCGTTGCAACGCGACCCCAGAGCCTCCGTCGTCATTTCCAGTATGGGTACTGATATGGGGCCAGGGAAACAGCTGACCTACAAGGGCAGTGTCAAAATTCATGAGGATCAGGCGACCAAGGATTGGTTCTATCCTGCTATGGGAGAGATTATCAGTCCTTATCCGGCCCCCACCGTGGAGGCGGCGGTGCAGCACCTGGATACGCCACTGCGAGTGATTATTGAGTTGATTCCGGAAAAAACCATCAAGTTTGATGGCGACCGCATAGCCAAGGCGTCCCATGAGGGCTCAGTACCAGGACATGAAGCCTAGAGCACTGCGCCGCGATTCCTCAGGTGCTATGCTTTACGGATAGTGTCTACGCAGCCTTGCTATAAGCAACAGGAGCTAATATGAACAAGGAAAACCCGGCCTATCTGGTGTCGCTAAAATCGCGGGAATTGGTAAAAAATCACGATAAGGCAGGCTGGTTGGCTCTGTTTGCTGTCGATGGGGTAATAGAGGATCCGATTGGCCCCTCAATGCTGGACCCTGATGGCAAAGGGCACTCCACGCCTGAAGCCCGGGATGTATTTTGGGAAAGTAATATTGCCAATTCCCGGATTGAGTACATCCTTCACCAGAGCTACACCTCTCATCTGGAGTGTGCCAATGTGGTCACGCTAAATGTAGTGATATCAATGGATGGCAAACAGTACTCACAGCAGGTTAATGGTGTCTTTACCTACGGTGTGAATGAGCAGGGAAAGCTTGCCTCCCTGCGTGGCTTCTGGGAATTCGACGAAGGCCTGGCAACGTTCAAGGAAATTAACGCGAGCTAGGCCCAGGTCTGGTTTACTGTTGCAATGCTTTGCTGGTCGTATCGCGCATAACGCCGCCATCGAAGGTGATCGATTTCTCGGGTACGACTTCTATAATTATGCGCATGGGTGTATCCAAAAATGCGACAAAAGCCTCGGGAGTAGGCGCGGGGCTGTTGGCATGTCTGGCAAAATCCGGATAGAACCAGTCCTTGGTTTCCTGGTCCTTATGTAAAATCGCATGGCCCTTGAAAGTGATGGACTGGCTTAAGTCAGTACCTGTTCCGGCACTGGAAATTACCACGGAGCAGCGCGGGTCGCGGGCAAGCGCCTTCATCCGGGCACGTTGTTCTGTTGCGGTGCACCAGATGCGGCCATTGCGCCAGATATAACTCATGGTGACGCCGATGCCGTGGCCGGCTTTGTTGGTCCATATGAAAGTCAGTTCATTCTGCTTGAGCAGCAGGTTTTCCAGTTTGTCGGGGGCGAGGCCATACATGGTGACATCATCATAATTTTTGACATTTTCATTGCTCATTGCTGCAGGCTCCGGGGTCGATTCACTATAAACAGTACGTCCTGACTGTTTTATGCTAAGGTACCATGTTAGGGAGCAGCGGAACAAGTAAGTCGGGTGTTAATGCACTGTGCAGAGTCATGCGCACTAATAGATAGAGTGAAGAATGTAATGGGACGAGTTGAGAACAAAGTAGCGATTATTTCCGGTGCCGCATCGGGTTTGGGTTTGGCATCCGCCAAGCGACTGGCGCAAGAGGGTGCCATCGTTGTGATGGCCGATATCAATGTAGATCTTGGGGAAATCGAGGCCAGTAGAATACCGCAAGCACGCTTTGAAGCGCTGGACGTGACCAGTGAGAAAAGCTGGATAGCCTTGGTTGACCTGGTGCTGACCGAGTATGGACGATTGGATATTATGCTTAACTGTGCCGGTATCGTGCAGTTGGCTAGCATCGAAGATACGACTGAAGAAATGTGGCGCAAGATAAACGCGGTCGGTACCGATGGCACGTTCTTTGGCTGTAAACATGCGCTGCGGGTAATGAAGGAGGTCGGGCGGGGCTCCATAATAAATATGTGCTCTACCGCGAGCATTCAGGGCGGTCCCCTGATTTTCGCCTATGCTGCGTCCAAGAGCGCCATTCGGGGTATGACCAAATCGGTAGCCTGCCTTAGCACCCAGAGCGGCTATGGCGTGCGTTGTAATTCGATTCACCCGGGTAATATGCGAACACCCATGTTGGCGACGATGCAGGATGTAGTGCGCGAGCATGACCCGGATCTTGCGCAGCAAATGGACGAAGTTTGGGTCGGTGAGCCTGACGATGTGGCAAATATGGTGTTGTTCCTGGCCTCCGATGAATCGGCCTCCGTAAATGGCGCGGCGATGGTCGTAGATAACACCGCAAGCATCACGGAAGGTGTTGTGCCCAGATAGGATGGCAGCAACCTCGAAGGAGAAGTCATGCCCACTGCAGATACCAAGCTGATAATAAGAAACGCGCTCATCGATAACTACAATCGTTACGCCCTGGGCGTGGACACCAAAGACTGGGGCATGGTTCGCGCGTGTTTTGCCGATAGGGTGTTCCTTGATTATGCCGGCCTGGGTGCGTCTTCAACTGACTCCGCTGATGGGCGTGATGCAGACGAATGGATTGATACCCTGCAAAGCGTTATCAATGGTTTTGATATTACCCGACACGCGATTACCAATCACCGGGTAACTATTTTCGACCAGGTGGTTAGTTGCAGCGCTTACCTGAGCGCTGATCATGTTATTTTTTCTGCTCCGGAAGTGCCCTACGTTGGTGATCAGGATGTGGTTAGCGTGGTGGGGGAGTACACCAATTTCTATGAACAGATTGAGGGTGACTGGAAAATCTGCAAATCACAATTGATCGTCAACTGGACCTCGGGAAATACCGACCTGTTGGCAACGGCTATGGCAAGAGTCGCCGCACGCTAGCTGGCGTGGTACTGCCTGCTGTTGCCTGAGGGACGTGGCCACAACCTCCTGCTTATTGCCGTCTCCATGTGTGGCCGCAGCGTTTGCCAGCGCCAACAACAATGGTACAGTTGCCTGCCAGGGAATCCGTACATCAAGGCCTTAACATGTTGCAACTCGTCACTCTGCCGCCCGCATTCGGCATGCGCAATGTCAGTCCATTTTGTCTTAAAGTGGAGATGCTGCTCTCTTCGTTGGAATTACCATTCAGCCTCTCTGAGATCAAAGACCCACGTAAGGCACCCAAGGGTAAACTTCCGTATTTGCTACATGATGGCAAGGTTATTGCCGACTCGGAGCTGATTACCCGGTATCTTGATGAACTTACTGACGGGCAGGTTTATCGCGGGCTGAGTGAACAGCAAAAAGCCAGCGGCCTGGCGTTGACGCGACTGGCAGAAGATCATTTATATTGGTTGCTGGTGGCCAGTCGTTGGTTGGATGATAAATGGTGGCCCCACGTGGTCGACGGATTTTTTGGCTCTGTTCCCGCGCTAGTACGTCCCATCGCTTCGTCACTGGCCAGGAAGAAGATAGCGAAGACTTATGATTTACACGGGCTGGGGCGGCATACGCTGCAGGAACAAAAAGGTTTTGCACAAAGAGACCTGGAGGCACTCGCTGCGGCTGTCCCGCCCCAGGGGTTTTTGTTCGGGGAGCAACCCGATATCTTCGATTTTACTATCGCTGCACTACTGGCGGGTATGTACGATAACGAGCCGGCTACCTGGGTCACCGAGATGGCCATGGCTTATGAGGGCTTGCATG
>JBALVO010000110.1:7886-12620 GCA_036961445.1 Halioglobus sp. | reverse complement strand
GCAACGCCCTGCCAGGCCAGTATCACTATAGCGAGCAACATCAGTAAGCCCGATACCTGGGTGAAGATGAAAAACTTCATGGCAGCATAGCTTCTGTTCTCATGTCCCCAGATGGCAATCAGCAAATACATGGGAATTAACATGACTTCCCAGAACAGGAAAAACAGGAACAGATCAACGGCCAGGAAAACGCCGCAGACACCGGCCAGGGTCCACAGCAAATTGGCCTGGAACAGGCCCGGCTTAAAATCTATTTCCGACCAGGAGGAAGTGATCGCTATCAAGCCCAGCAGCAAAGTGAGGATCACCAGCAACAGGCTTAGCCCGTCCATGGCCAGCTCCAGGGAGATGCCAAAGCGGGGAATCCAGGCCAGCTTCAGGTGTAGCAGCCAACTGGCGCCATCGCGAGGGTCTGGTGTGAGCCTGAAACTCTCAGCTGGCAGGTCGGCCAGTGCACCGAGCAGGTACAGCAATGCCAGTACAACCGTGGCCAGAGCGGCCCAGCGCGGAAGGTCGGGGCTAATGCGCTCCAGCTGCCAGGTAATAACGCCACCTGCCAGCAGTATCAGGATTAACACCAGCATACTCATGAGGCGTTCCTCAGCATAATGGCCAACAGTAGCACCAGACCGAATACGATACTGGTGGCATACCAGCGCAGTTCGCCCGTCTGCAGGGTGACCAGTCTGCCATGGCCCCAGCGAGCGATAGTCACCATTGCGTTATACAGCAGGTCCACTGGCTCGTTGCGCCACCAGTGCGTGATGCTCTTGAACGGACGAACCAGCAAGGTGTCGTATAACTTGTCTATACGCCAGCCGTTGAGCCAAAAATTCTGCAGCGCCTGGCCGCTTGGCGATGCCACCAACGAGGCGATAGAAACCTGCTTCCCCAGGAATAGTAAGTAAGCTATGACCAAGCCCAGCAAGGGAGTGGCAATGCTGATGTACTCCACCACGTGGCTGATACCGGCGTGCCCTTTATTTGGCAACACGCCTGCCAGGGGTAGGGCGAACCAGCCACCCACCAGTGACAGCACACACAGCAGTATTAGCGGCCCGGACATTTTCCAGCCGGGTTGTCGGTCAGGTTCGGTTTGTGCCGCGCCAAAAAACACGATGAACACCAGGCGGAAACTGTAGATGCTGGTCAGCAGCGCTCCCAGCAAACCGCCGGCCCAAAGCCATGGGCCGTTACCTGGCGCCGTCCACGCCGTTAACAAAATAGCGTCTTTACTATAGAAGCCCGAGGTGAAAGGCAGTGCAGCCAGCGCAGCCGAGCCAATCAGAAAGCTCCAAAACACCACCGGTAGACGCGTGCGCAGACCGCCCATGCGGAAGATATTGTGTTCGTGGTGCAGGCAGTGAATGACCGCACCGGCGGCCAGGAACAGCAGTGCCTTGAAGAAAGCGTGTGTCATGAGGTGGAAGATGCCCGAGGCAAATGCGCCGACTCCCAGGGCGAGGAACATATAGCCAATTTGACTGATGGTGGAATAGGCCAGGATGCGTTTAATGTCGTGCTGCGCTAACGCTGTAAAAGCCGCCAGCAATAAAGTGAGCACACCGATCCAGGCGACGGCCTGCAGCGTGGGTGGGGCCAGCAAAAATAATTCATAGTTGCGCGCGATAAGGTAAACACCGGCGGTTACCATCGTCGCAGCGTGAATTAATGCACTCACCGGCGTGGGTCCAGCCATGGCGTCGGGCAACCAGGTATGCAGTGGTAATTGCGCCGATTTACCCACGGCGCCACCGAGTAACAGCGCAGTGGCAATGATTGGCAGCGTATCGCCAACCTGCCATGTGCTGTTGGCGGTTGCCATCATTGCTTGTATGTCCAGGGTGCCAAGCTCGGTAAACAGCAGCAACAAACCCAGTGCCATCGCCGTATCGCCCACCCGGGTTACCACAAACGCCTTGCGAGCAGCTTTACCGTTTAGCGGATCCCGGTACCAGAAGCCCACCAGCAAGTAGGAGCACACCCCAACCCCTTCCCAACCCAGATACAGTAGCAGCAGGTTGTCGGCCATCACCAGTAGTAACATGGCGGCGACAAACAGGTTCATGTAGGCGAAATAGCGGCAGAAGGATTCGTCCTCCCACATAAACTCTATGGAATACAGATGAATCAGGAAACCGACACCGGTGATGACCGACATCATTACGATGGTAAGACCGTCGACGTAAAATGCGATACGCGGGGTGAAATTATCCACCGCTATCCATGTCCACAGTGTTAGTTGCTGCACCTCACCCTCTGCCAGGTAAGTGCGCGCCACCATTACCACACTGATTGCAGCCAGGCCCACGGAACCGGCGCCCAACAGAGCGGCCAGCTGTCGTGGCATGCGTCCACCACTGAGTATCAGCGCGGTGGCGCTGAGCAGGGGAAAGAATGGAATCAGCCAGAGCGTATTCATGTCACCCTCGCAACCTGTTGACCTGATCCATATCCAGCGTCTTGAAACGCCGCTGTATCTGCAGTACCAGGCCCAGGCCGACGGCGACTTCTGCTGCTGCGACAGACAGGATCAGAAGGAAAATAATCTGGCCGTCCGCTTGACCCCAGCGAGCACCGGCGGCGACAAAGGCCAGTGCCGCAGAATTGAGCATCACTTCCAGCGACATCAACATAAAAATGATATTGCGCCGCAACATCAGCCCCATCAGCCCGCAACTGAACAAGGTGGCGGCTAACACCAATATATGCTCCAGGGGAATCTGCAGGCCGTCCATTAGCTCCGGCCCTCCCGGCGCACGATAAAGCGACGCCCCAGGTGGTAGGCACCGACCAGTCCCGCCAGCAACAACATGGAGGCGATTTCTACCGCGAGAACATACGGGCCAAACAAGGTCAGGCCGACGGTCTTGGGATCAACAGCGACTCCGCTGGTAAGTACCGGGGTATGGCGCAAGGCCAGTAATAGTTCCAGTAACAACAGGGCTGCCATGATCCCGGGCACAATCCAGTTGCGCGGGCTTAACCATTGTCGTTCCCGGGTGTCCCCGGCCTCGCCCAGGTTAAGCATCATAATGACGAACACAAACAACACCATGATCGCGCCGGCGTAGATCAGGATTTCCAGCGCCGCAGCGAACGGTGCGCCCATCAGGAAAAACAGCACGGCCACCGCCAGCAATGACACTATCAGATAAATCAGCGCATGCGCCGCGTTGGGGCGGGTCAATGCTGCCACGGTGGCAACCAAAGCCACCAGTGACGCCACATAAAATAGATTCTCCATCATGGCAGCAGACTCTTCACGTCGATGGGCTCAGCTTCGTTTTGTGCCTGCCCCTTGTCCTTGCCGGCCACTGCCAATCCAGACACGCGGTAGAAATTGTAATCGTGATATTTGCCGGTTCCCTGTATCTGCAAATGCTCTTTTTCGTACACCATATTGCTGCGGTCGTATTCGCACATCTCGAAATCGGGAGTGAGTTGAATGGCATTGGTGGGGCATGCCTCCTCACACATGCCGCACATAATGCAGCGGGAAAAATTGATGCGGAAAAATTCCGGGTACCAACGCCCATCCTCTTTCACACCCTGCTGCAGCGCTATACAGTCAACCGGGCAGGCCACCGCGCAAAGATTGCAGGCCACACAGCGCTCCTCGCCATCCGGGTCATTGGTGAGCACAATGCGTCCGCGGTAGCGCGGCGCCAGATAGGGCATGTCTTCGGGATATTGCACCGTTTCTGCTTTAGTAAAGCTGTGCTGCAGGATGGTCCAGATAGTGCGCAGTTGACTCATCAGGGCGTTCAGCATGGCCTTATCCCCTCATCACCAGCGCAATGGCGCCGGTCAACAGTAAGTTCAACAGGGTCAGGGGCAGCATAAACTTCCAGCCCAGTGACATGAGTTGGTCATAGCGTGGCCTGGGTATGGCAGCGCGTAGCAGCACGAAGAAACAAATGAGTAGGAAAACTTTCAAACAGAACCAGACAACCGGTGGCAACCAGGGTCCTAACCAGCCACCAAAGAACAAGGTGGCAATCATACAGCTGATAAGAATCAGTCCCAGGTACTCGCCCAGCATGAACATGGCGAACTTCATACCGCCGTACTCGGTGTGGAAGCCCGCGGTAAGTTCGTGTTCAGCTTCGGGCAGGTCGAAGGGCAGGCGATGACTCTCGGCAATGCCGGCGATCATAAAGGTAAACAGGCCCAATATTTGCGGAATACAGAACCACATATCGCGCTGTGCTTCGACGATGGCGAGCAGACTGAAACTGCCGGTGAGCATCACCACGCCCATCAGCGACAAACCCATAAAGACCTCATAACTGATCATTTGCGCGGCGCTGCGCAATCCACCGAGCAATGCGTACTTATTATTTGAAGCCAGGCCCGCCAATAAAACGCTGTATACCGCCAGGGATGTCATGCCGAGGAAGAACAACAAGCCAATGTTGATATCCAGTACGTACAGGTCAGGGCCAAAGGGGACCACCGCAAAACCCAGCAACATGGCAACGACAATAGCGGTGGGAGCGAAAATAAAGACCAGACGATCGGCGAAGGGGGGCACCCAGTCGTCCTTGGTCAGTAGTTTCAGCATGTCTGCCAACACCTGGAAGGCGCCGAATGGACCCAGCCGGTTTGGACCATAGCGATCCTGCCAGATACCCAGCAGACGGCGCTCGAACCAGGTCAGAACAGCGGCGCCGCCGACGGCCGCGACAATAATAAATAAGCCGAAGCTGATGGTGCCAAGCTCAGACACGG
>JBALVO010000110.1:0-7786 GCA_036961445.1 Halioglobus sp. | reverse complement strand
CCTGGCTCCACCAGTTCGGCGATACCGGGACTTAGTGCGCTGAGTTCATCACTGCCGAAAATGCGATAGCGCGGCACCAGTTGCCAGCGACCGGCCTTCGGCGCAAAGCGCGCTGGAGCAGAGTGTTGCTGCGACTCAGTGGTCGTGCCTGATTGCAGTAAACGAGCGCCGGCAGTGCCACCTTTGAGGGGGCCGCCTGCTTCAGCCTGAAACTTGTGTAGTGACTGGTTGGAGTTCCACCCCGGAGACCAGACATACGGTAGCAGTGCGCCGGGTTGCACGCGGTTCAATCCTTCCATACTGAATGCCAGTGGAGATTCCTCATCCACGGGTTGCTTGGGCTCGTGTACCGAGATATCGGCGCGCATGGCGGTGCGACCACTGTAGCGATGTGTCTGGCGCGGAACTCTTACTCCCAGGTTGCGGTAATGATGGTCCGGGGCTGCGGCGGTTATTCCTGCCAGGGCTGGGATCCGGGCGGCACAGGCGCGAGTGATGTCATCGAAGTGATGCAGGTCGTGCACTTCCTCCCGCTCCATTTCCTTCATACAGCCGAGTAACCAAACCCAACTGGGATGACGACCGGCCTGCGGGGTGAACACGGGGTAATGGTGCTGGGCGCGACCTTCCATACTGACTACCGTGCCATTGCTCTCGGCAAAGCTGGCAGCCGGCAGCGCCAGGGTCGCGGCGGAAGTGGTCTGATTGTCGAGTCCGTCCAGTACTATCACGTGTTTAAAAGCGCCCAACAGATGACTGATCTGCTCGGCATTACCGCGTCGGAAAAGATCATTTTCCAGCACTACCAGTGTTTCCAGCTCGCCGTTGGCCGCGCGTTGCTGTAATTGCGTCAGGTCTGGTGCACCGGCCCCGGTCAACATGGCCTGCCCCAGACTGTTGGCTTCGGGCACTGCCAGGCACAACATGGCATGTTTGGCGGTCTGGCAAAGGGCGTCAGCAATCTGTGCGGCTGCGGCCAGTACCGCACTGCTACCGCAGCCGCTCCCGGATACTATCAACGGTCGTTGCGCGCCACACAGTGCGGTGGCAATTGCCTCCACCTGCGTTGCCAGGGCTTGTTCCAGATCTGCACTAGGCTCTCCTGCAATGTGCGCGGCAACCGCACTGCCCAGTCTGGCGATATCGTCTGGCGCCAGGCTGATACGCTGCGTTGCAACATCGTCGAGTCGGGTGTCTGCCACTGATGCGATATACAAGGGGCTGCGTTGGTCCTGGGCGAGGTTGCGAATTGCCGCATCCTGCCAGGTCTCCAGGCGCAGCTCTGTAGCCAGTTCATAGGCTTTATTGCGCACACTCTGGCGCAGGGCAAGGGCGATACGTGGTGCAGTATTGGTAACATCTTCTCCGAGAATCAGCACCGCATCAGCGGATTCAATAGTGGCGATATCGGGGACCAGCGCGCGGCTGTTTTGCTGTAACTGCAGGGCTTGCTCAATCAGGGGTTGTTCGTGGCTGGCAAAACCGGGCGCAAAGCTGTCTGTTCCTACCAGTGTGCGCAACAGGTAATTGGCTTCCACCGACGCCCGTGGCGAACCGATACCCGCTACCTTGTCGGAGGTGCAGGCAAGCTGCATATGTTGCAGGGCCTGGTGGTGATTGAGGGCATCGTAGCTGCCATTGATATTGCGCAGGCCCGGGTATAGCAGGCGCTGCTCGCTGTTGACAAAACCGGCGCCGAAGCGACCACGGTCACACAGGAAGTAGCCGTTGACCTCGGCATTGAAGCGGTTGTGCACACGCTTGATTTTACCATAGCGCTCGCCGGGCATTGTGTTGCAACCCACTGCGCAGCCCATGCAGACCGAAGGTGCGGATTGCAGATCCCACTTGCGGGTATATTCGTGCACCAGGTTTTTGTCGGTAAATACACCGGTGGGGCAGACCTCTACCAGGTTGCCGGCAAACTCGCTCTGCAATACGCCTTCCTGATGACGGCCAAAATACACATGGTCGTGTGAGGCCATTGCTGCCAGGTCGGTGCCGCCGGCGTAGTCCTGATAGAAACGGGTGCAGCGGTAACAGGTAATGCAGCGATTCATTTCGTGATTGATTAACGGGCCCAGGTACTGGTTGCGGTGCGTGTTTTTACGTCCGCGGTACTGACGATCCCGGTGGCCCACCATCACCGTCATATCCTGCAGATGACACTCGCCCCCTTCAGCGCAAACCGGGCAATCGTGGGGGTGATTGAGCATTAATGATTCTACTATCGACTGGCGAAAGCCCTGGGCCTTATCGCCTGTCAGAGAGAAGATGGCGCCGTCGGTAACTGGCGTCATGCAACCCATGACAATACGCCCGCGCTGGTCGTCGGCGTTTTGATATTGCACGACTGCGCACTGGCGACAGGCACCAATAGAGCCCATGGCCGGATGCCAGCAGAAGTACGGTAGATCCAGTCCCAGGGACAGGCAGGTCTCTAGCAGGTTTTTACCTGCCGCTACTTCATACGCCTGTCCATCAACATGAATGACTGGCATTTAATGCACTCCCTCGTCACACCAGGGGCAGCCACTACCGTCGATGTGACGTTGGAAATCTTCACGAAAATACTTTAGTCCGCTGGCCAGTGGCTCCATAGCGCCCGGTGCCAGCGCACAATGGGTATTGCCAATGGCGCCGATAAACTCCACCTGCCTGGCCAGCGTGTTCATGTCCTCGGGCACGCCACGACCACGCTCAATATCATCCAGCACCTGTGCCGACCATGGCAGGCCATCGCGGCAGGGGGTGCAAAAACCGCAGGATTCCTGCGCGAAAAATTCCACCAGGTTTTTGACAAAACCCACGGGGCAGGTTTTGTCATCCAGAATAATCATCGTGCCGGTGCCCATGCGACTACCCGCCTTGCCGATGGTGTCGTAGTCCATGGCCAGGTCCAGGTGATCACCGGTGAGAAAGTCGGTGGAGCCGCCACCGGGCAGAAAACCGCGCAACTGATAGCCGTCTTCCATGCCCCCGGCATACTCTTGCAGAATCTCCCTTACGGTGGTGCCAATGGGCAGTTCCCAGCAGCCGGGATTTTTTACCCGGCCACTGACGCCATACATTTTGGTGCCGGCATCGGCGGTGGCGCCCAGGGATTGAAACCAGTCGGCGCCGCGCTCGATAATATGGTGCACGTTGCACAGTGTTTCTACGTTATTGACAATAGTGGGCCGTCCCCAGAGGCCGCTGACCTGGGGGAAGGGCGGCTTGGCGCGCGGATTGGCGCGTTTGCCTTCCATCGAGCTGATCAGTGCCGTCTCTTCGCCGCAAATATAGCGCCCGGCACTGGCGTGTACACGCAGTTCCAGACTGTAATCTGATCCCAGGATATTTTTCCCCAGGTAGCCTTTGTCATAGCAGGTGGCAATTGCCTCGCGCAGCAATTGCGCCGCTTTGAGGTATTCTGCGCGAATAAAGATATAGGCAATATCGGCCTGGATGGTATAGGCCGCCAGAATCATTCCCTCGATAAGCTGGTGTGGATCGCACTCCATTAACAGGCGGTCTTTAAAGGTGCCAGGTTCCATTTCGTCGGCATTGCAGATCAGGTATTTGTGGCCGCCGCCGGGATTGTCCATAGGTACGAAGCTCCACTTCATCCCCGTTGGAAAACCGGCGCCGCCACGTCCGCGCAGATTGGAATCCTTTAGTATTTGCAGGCAGTCGGCGGGTGACAGTTTACCGATGGCGCTGCGCAAGCCCTGATAGCCGCCGTTGGCCTCATAGGCGGCAAAGTCAGTGGGTCTGCGTTCCGGCGTGACATTGCGCGTTAGCGGACGGTCCAGACTCATCGGCCGTCCTCCCCGAATAAGGTCGTCAGGGTCAGTTCGTCGATATCTTCGTACAGGTCATCTCCGACCATCATTACCGGGGCTTTGTCGCAGGCTCCCAGGCAAGTCACCGGCAGCAGCGTATAGCGATTGTCAGCGCTGGTTTGGCCTGGTTCAACACCCAACTGGTGCGTAATTTTCTGTTGCAGCTTGTTACAGCCCTTTATCCAGCAGGTGATGCTATTGCACAGCAAAATGACTTTGTCTCCCACCGGGCGACGAAAGATCAGGTTGTAGAAGGTGGCAATACCGTCGAGTTCCTCGGCGGACATTTCCAGATGGCGGGCGAGTGCCTGCAGGCTTTGATCAGAAACCCAGCCGCGTTGCGCCTGCACGATTTTCAAGGCGTCAATAGCGACCGCCGAGCGATACGGCGCGTGACGGATCTCGGCATCAATTTCGGTCAATTCAGCGTCGCTGAGCATGGGGATTAGTTGGCTCATCGATCTACATCCGCCATAACAAAATCGATACTGGCGATGATTGCGATCAGGTCAGGAATCATCAGACCTCGGCTTATCAGCGGCAATTGCTGTAGTGCTGGGAAAGAAGGCGTGCGTATGCGGGTGCGATAAGAGGTGGTGCCGCCGTCACTCACCAGGTGATAATTATTGATTCCCTTGGTGGCTTCGATGGGAAATGAACCTTCTCCCGGCGGGATCACCGGCCCCCAACTCACGTTCAGGAAGTGGTGTATGAGGGTTTCGATATCCTGCAGCGTGCGTTCCTTGGGCGGCGGCGTGGTCAAGCGGTGATCACTCTTGTAAGGACCCTCGGGCATATTGTCCAGGCACTGGCGAATGATGCGCAGGCTCTGGCGAATCTCCTCCACTCGGACCACGGCTCTATCATAGGAGTCCCCTTTGTGCCCCAGGGGAACTTCGAATTCGAACTGGTCGTAGCCGCCATAAGGACGGTCGCGGCGTAGGTCAAAGTCCATGCCGGTAGCACGCAGGGAGGCGCCGGTAATGCCCCACTCCAGTGCCTCAGCCGTGCTGTAGCTGCCTATGTCGACCGTGCGCTGTTTGAGAATGCTGTTGTCCATGGCCATGATCTGGTAGTGGTCAAGCCGCGCTGGCATGGCATCGATAAATTCACGCACCATGCGCTCCCAACCTATCGGTAGATCCTGCGCTACGCCGCCAATACGAAACCAGGCCGGATGCATGCGGGCACCGGTGATCGCTTCGATGATGCCAAACAGTCGCTCGCGGTCGGCAAACATGTAAAACACCGGCGACATCTGTCCCACGTCCTGGGCGAACGTGCCATAAAAAACCAGGTGGCTGGAGATACGAAACAGCTCCGCCAGCATAATGCGTATTACTTTGGCGCGGTCGGGAACTTTAATACCCGCCATCTGTTCCACGGCCATTACATAGGCCATGTTGTTCATTACCCCACCCAGGTAATCAATGCGATCGGTGTAGGGCATGTAGGAGTGCCAGGTCTGGCGTTCGCCCATTTTCTCGGCACCGCGATGGTGGTAACCGATGTCCGGCACGGCGTCCACGATCACCTCGCCGTCCAGTTGCAGGACAATACGGAATACGCCGTGCACCGACGGATGATTGGGTCCCAGGTTGAGAAACATGAACTCGGTATCTTCGGTGGCGCGTGCCATGCCCCATTCTTCGGGCTTGAACAGCAGTGCTTCCTGCTCTTGTGCCTGCTTTTCCTCACTCAGGCTAAAGGGCTCCATCTCGGTGGCGCGGGCCGGGTGTTCCTTGCGCAGGGCGTGTCCTTCCCAGGTGGGGGGCAGCAGGATGCGGCGCAGATTGGGGTGTCCGCTAAAGGTCACGCCGAACATGTCCCAGGTCTCGCGCTCGTACCAGTTGGCGTTGGCCCATACAGCGCTCGCGGTAGGGACCGTGGAGTCGGCATCGGATACCGCCACCTTTATTCGTATCTCCTCCCGGTCATTGAGGTTAAACAGGTGGTAAACCACGGTAAAATCAACCGCTGCTGCAGGCTTGTGTTCTCGCAAACGCTCATCGATACCAAACAGATCCAACAGCATCGGGAAGCGCGGCTTGAGATGACTCAGTACCTCGAGCAGACGCTCACGTGCCACCCATAGAGTGGGGGTGTTATCGGTAGTGGGTTGCAGGACAAACAAATGCGCACCGAAGCGGTCGAATAAATCGTCCACCGTGCGGTTTATGCTTGTTACCTGGGCACTAAGCATGCGTTTCTCCGGGCTGGCCTGGCCTCGTGTTGTTATCTGTTGACCGTTGTTATTTTTTTATACCTTGTCTGGCGCTCTCAGTTCCGTGGCCAGGTTGCGCTCTTTTTGCAGCAGGTCCCGTTGCGCTGGCATTTTGGGTTTAACTATTCGTTGGTCTCCTGCCACCCAGCTTAATGGACGACGCTCCTGCTCGATTGAGTCCTGCAGCATTATCAAGCCCTGCATCAATGCCTCCGGTCGTGGCGGGCAACCCGGAACGTAGACGTCTACAGGGATAAACTTGTCCACCCCCTGCACCACGCTGTAAATGTCGTACATGCCACCGGAGTTGGCGCAGGACCCCATGGAGATGATCCAGCGCGGTTCGAGTAACTGGTCATACAGGTGTTGTACTACCGGTGCCATTTTGCGGAATACCGTGCCAGAGATAACCATGAGGTCGGCCTGGCGTGGTGTGGCGCGGATGACCTCTGAGCCAAATCGCGCTATGTCATGGCGACTGGTAAAGGAGGTGGCCATTTCCACATAGCAACACGACAGCCCAAAGTTGAATGGCCATAGTGAATGCGCACGACCCCAGGCGATCAGGTCTTCGAGCTTGGCAAAGGCCACGTTGCGTTTGACCTGTTCCTCCACGCTCTCATGCGCACTGCCGGGTGAGCTTGCCAGCACATCCTCGGGCCGGGTCAGGTTCCACTCCATTAGTGTTGCTCCTCGGGGTGCCGATTAGTGTCTTGTGACTTGCCAGCGCGGGATTTTATGCCCCAGTCCAGTGCTCCGGTGCTCAATTCGTAGATGAGTGCTACCCCCAGGATGGCAATGAATAGCGCAACGGCAATGAAACCTTCCCACCCCAGTTCGAAAAAGGCGACCGCCCAGGCAAAGATAAAAACGGTTTCCAGATCAAAGATGACGAAGAAGATTGCCACCAGGTAAAAATCCACTGACATGTGCATTTGCGGCGAGCCCACAGATAGAACCCCGGATTCGAAGGGCATGTTGGTCGCCTTGTTGGCGCGCCGTTGGCCCAGCACATACGACAGGCCAAGCATGGTTGCGACCAGCAGCAATACCGCTATGAAGTACACAAGGAAAGGCCAGAGGGACGTTTCAGTGGCGCTCAATGCATGAGCCTCCGGGCTATCCTGCCGCCGCTTGCGGGAAAATAGCGCGAGAGTAAGTTGGGATTAAAGTCGGTCCGGGTGGCTGAAGAATCGTAAAATACAGAAAGTCCTGGCAGGTCGCGGAGAGCGATCTGTCTGCAATATAGCGCTACTGTCATGCGTCTACGCATTGGCACTCCATACTCCCCGAAGGACTAACATGGAGGTCACTCGCCCATACTACTAACCACGCGGGCAAGTAAATCGACCTGGTACAGTTACCACATAAAACGTCCCGACTCTATCTAGGTTGAATTCCAAACGCAAGACACAGGTTAAAATTTGCTTTCGTTGATTAAAAAATAAGCAAGTTTGCATGCTAAGCTACTGGCCGAGTTGCTAATAAAGTCGGTAAAAGGTGGTAGATAATTGCTTTAAACCAGTGAGCTGATCAAGGGGGTACCCTGTAATGAAAACACTACACCTGCTGCGTCATGCCAAATCTTCCTGGGACCACCCCGGCCTGTCCGATCGTGAGCGCCCTTTAAATAAACGCGGTGAACGTGATGCTCCGCTTATGGGCAAAGCATTGTCCGGGGAGATGTCACCGATGAATATTGCCGTCAGTCCGGCCCGGCGTGCCCAGTTAACGCTTG
>JBALVO010000109.1:0-12663 GCA_036961445.1 Halioglobus sp. | reverse complement strand
TTTCTATCCAGTTGCCAAATAATTTCTCTGCCTGGGCATACATCATGTGGTGTATCAGTCCTACGCCGGTATTCACGGCTTTTTGGGCATCGTCACTGCAAGAGACTGGAAAATTAACGATACCCAGGTCTCCCAGGTTCGGAATAACCATATCCTGATCTTCATGACCATCATGCGCAAAACCGGCACTGCTGAACACGAGCATGAACGACAACGCTGTTATATCAAATAGCTTGCATTTGATAAGCATAGAATTTACCTCGAGAAAAACCTGAGAAAATTTACTTGAGTATAGGTCAGAACAGAAAAATATCTACGAGATGGACTTCGTCGTTTCCATGTATAGCGCGGATAAACGGTATGTTGCGGGCAGATCTTCTCCTGGAATTAATGGGCTCTAACCCCTTTTTTACACCGTTAGTCAAACCATAGGGTACCCAGGGTACGAACATCGAAAACCACGGAAATCGACATCAATGAACTTGCCCGGCCCAACCAGACTATATAGACCCAATCAAAAGTGCGGTTCTGTTGCCGAGAGAACGAAAGCTGCCTGGCGGAGCCCCAGACTGCCCACAGTATTGCGGGCCAAAACAGTAGGTGAACGTATGTGCCGATGGCTGTCCTGCTCGCGTCAGGGAAGGCTATTTTGCCGACAACTGGGACTGTCTGCTTATATCCCGCAGGAAGCATATATTGACAACCCACTTTACTACATATGTAATGCGGACAAGCCGAATGATATTCGGTCAAGACACTGGGTTTTAGTTTGATCGATTGGTCTTTCCCCACCTAGGAGCCGCATGCCCAACCCGCCTCGACGCGTGTACGCCTCTACCTTGAGAAAAGTGAATAATTTTCTTCTCTCGCAGAGTATTTCCACGTCTGATTTGCTGAAAGACACTGAATTAAAAGAAGCAGAGTTGGTGGACCCATACCACCTCATCTCCGAAACCCAGGCGCGTATGTACTACCGAAATGTCATCAAGCTGGCTGACTCCGATGGCCTTGGCCTGGAAATCGGGTCCATGAGCAGTCTTGCAGAAATGGGGCCAGTGGGGATAACCCAGTTAGCGGCGCGGACTGTCCGGGATGCCCTTGAGGGTGGTCACGCCAATCGTTATATCTACTACCTGTTGGTGGACTGGAAAGTGGATATTTCAGGGGGACATGTGGTCCACCGACTATCATCCAGAGAAACGGATGAGCGCTTGCGTATATTCATGCTTGAACGCGCACTGGCTACCTTACAGGCCCACGGGGAAGAATTGGCAGGCCCGGACCTAACGCCGCTCAGGGTGCAGCTGGATTACAAGGCACCGGTGTACTTCCAGCGCTACAAGGAAATCTTTCGCTGCCCGGTGTCGTTTGGGCAGGATGCAGTCGAAATTTCTTATGCGAGCGATTACCTTGAGGCGGAAATACCCACCTATGATCCACAGCTTGGAGACGTTGTGGGAACACTGAGAGACAGCATGCGTGAGAAACTTTCAAGCAAGGGCGGTATTTTGAATGAAGTCCGCCTTGCTTTGCGACGAACGCAAGGCCAATTTCCCGGTTTGGAAGGTGTAGCGGAGAGTCTCGCAATGTCTTCAAGGACCTTGCGCCGTAAGCTGGGCGAATACGATGTCACATTCCAGCAGCTGCTGGATGAAGAGCGGCGCAGAGTCGCCGAGGATTATCTGCTCACTACACCCATGAACATACAGCAGATAGCTGAGCAGTGTGGATTCAGTGACGCCCAGAATTTCTCCCAGGCATTCAGGCGTTGGTCTGGCGTATCACCAACTGAATATCGCAATACCCGCCAAAAATAGAGTCGAATTCATTCGACCAATGACCTGGCGGAATATACCCAAAGCACTGCGTGGGGCACGCCGAGTTCGGACCTACCTTGTCCTGATTTAACACCTTATTAGCCGCTTTCAATAGGTTGTATCTCTCCGTTTTTGAGTAAGCTTTCAGCATCAAAACTTACCCAGGAGATATCTTCATGACTCAAGCAAATCAAATTATCATTTATGGTGCCAGTGGCTATACCGGCAAACTCATCGCTGAATCTCTACATAACCGAGGGCTCGCTTTTACCGCAGCGGGTCGAACCAAAGAAAAGCTGCACAAAGCGCTGGATGTAGTAGCCGGTCGTGCAGAGGTGGCGAACATTGATGCCAAAGTTGCTACCGCCCAGCACACCGAACAGTCTCTTGTAGAACTTTTTACCGGTGCAAAAGTGGTCGTGAATGTAACTGGTCCTTTCTCCGAAATTGGTGAGGTTGTTGTTAAGTCGGCACTGCAAGCCGGCTGTCATTATCTGGACACCACTGGCGAGCAGGATTTTATGCTGGATATGAAAGAAAAATATGGCGCGGCTTTCGCTGAAAAGGACTTACTACTTGCTCCTGCCTGTTCTTATATGTGGACGCTTGGTGGTCTCGCTGCCGAGGTGACACTGGAAGACAGTGCAATCGACTCGCTGGAGATAAGCTACACCAGCGACCAGGGCGTACCTTCCGTCGCCTCCAGCCAGTCCTTTATGCGTATGCTGGCGGCACCGCATTTTTACCTGAAAAACAATGAGCTTACGCCGTGGGAACTAGGGCGCACTTTCGATGTGGTGATCCCCGGCAAAACACAGGTTTTTAAGGGTTCTGCCTGGGGTGGAGCGGCTGAGCCGGCGTGGTACGCGGAAGATCAGCGCGTTCGTAACTGCAGGGTTTACAACTGCGCAGATGATAATGAAACCATGGAACTGCTATCCGGCATCATCAAACAGATTGTAGAGGGCAGCGACGGTAACTTCGAGGCCGGTCAAGCTGCAGCCATACGCACTGCAGGAGATTTTTTCCAGTCTGAGCCGGAAAAAGAAGATCCACTGGTACATCGAGGGATAGTGCATTGTTCGGGCAACGGCTCTGCGGTGCGCAGCAGTTGCACCATCAGCTTTCACTCCCCTTATGTGATGACGGGCGAATTGATTGCCGAATGCAGTCGCCTGTTGCTGGAGGGTGCTCCTAATACGGTTGGCTTCTCGTCCCCGGCAGCCGCATTTGGTCATCGCGAGCTATTGAAAATGCTGGCCGACCAGGGATTTCTTAGCGTGAGTGAGGAGTAAGACATGAAAACCAACGCCTATGTTGCCGGGGTGGGTATGACCCGCTTTGGCAAGTACCTTGACACTACTTTAAAAAATTTGGCGGTTCAGTCGATCGAAATGGCATTACAGGATGCTGGATTGCGAGCCGCCGATCTGGAAGCAGCCTATATGGGAAATGCTGCCGCCGGGTTGATTGTCGGTCAGGAAATGATTCGTGGCCAGGTTGCCCTGCGCTCGATGGGGGTAGGACATATTCCGGTAGTGAATGTGGAAAATGCCTGTGCATCGTCATCAACTGCCTTTAACCAGGCCTGTGCGATGGTGACAGCGGGTGCCTATGACATCGTCCTGGTCTGCGGGTACGAGAAGCTATATCACCAGGATAAAATACGTAGTTTGACCGCTTTTGCCAGTGCCGTTGATGTAGAGGACAGCGCCGGAGTTGAAGGGCTGTTGAGCGAATTGCGCGAGAAGACGGGTATCAGCGCTTCGCCCGACACTACTGGTATGCGCTCGGCTTTTATGGATATCTACTCTGTGGGTGCCCAGTACTACATGAAGAAGTATGGCGTCACTCGCGAACACTTTGCCATGGTGAGTGCCAAGAACAGTTTTCATGGCAGTCTCAACCCCAATGCGCAGTATCAGGAAGTCTTAACTGTTGATGAGGTTTTGAACGCACGTGAAGTCGTATTTCCGTTGACTTTGCCAATGTGCTCTCCGTTGGGTGACGGTTCCGCCGCCGTAGTGCTTGTCAGTGAGCGCAAAGCTCGTCAAATGGGCTTAAAAAAGCCGGTAAAAGTACTTAGCACTGTACTGGCCAGCGGTTGGGACCGCGGTATTGAGGACCGGGGCTTGAGCGCTGAATGTGCCGACAAGGCCTATGAATTTGCCGGTGTGGGTCCCCAGGATCTTAGCAATGTTGAGTTACACGATGCCTCTGCACCATCAGAGTTGCAATATTACGAAGCACTGGGGCTGTGTGAGCCGGGCGACAGTGGAAAAATGATTGAATCGGGTGCCACCCGCCTGGGCGGACGCATTCCGGTTAACACCTCGGGTGGATTGCTGCGCAAGGGGCATCCGGTGGGGGCAACCGGTGCAGCACAAATTGTCGAACTGACCAAACAACTTCAGGGTAGAGCAGACAACCGTCAGGTGGAAGGCAGCCGTATAGCATTGGCACACAATGCAGGCGGCAACCTGGGTCTGGATGCCGCTGCTTGTGTGGTTTCAATTCTAGGGCGCAAGGAGTTAAGCGGATGAAAACGATGGATATGAGTATTTTTGCCAACTTGATGGCGGCAAAGGCACAAGCGCAACAGGACGATAGGCCGATTCTGACCTTTGTCGATGAGAGCACGGATACGGTTCTGACGCGCACCTACAAAGAGCTTTATCGTAATGCCAATGCCCTGGCGAGCTTTATGGGTGCTCGCGGCATGGTGAAAGGTGACCGTTTCGCAGCATTGCTTCGCAACCATCCGGAAATGGTCGAGGCGTTAATCGCCGCGTCCATTACCGGCTGCGTCATTGTGCCGATAGACCCTCGTACCAAGGGCGATAAATTGGATTTTATGCTTAATGACTCGGCGGCCCGCGGCATTCTATGTGCTGATTACAACGCGCCAGAGGTTGCAGCGGTTGTAGCTAATACCGGTTTGGAATGGTCGCTGGTGGTTGCTGCGGGAAATATCGATGAATACGATTTGCCGGCAGCCGAGAATATTGCTTTGGTACTTGCAAACGATTGCGAACCAGTAGAGGTGCAAGTTGATTCGCCCGCAGATACTCTGCAGATTCTGTACACCTCCGGAACTACCGGTGATCCAAAAGGCATCATAAAACCCAATAATCAATTTTCTGTTGGCGGTGCAATGGCGCAGATAATTGGCTTGCAGCAGGACGATGTTCTGTACACAGGATTATCCCTGACGCATGGCAATGCCCAGGGATTTACCCTGGCGGTCTCCCTTGTTGCCGATATTCCCTCGGTTTACAGTGTCAAATTCACCAAGTCAGGTCTGTGGAAAACCGTGCGCCGATTTGGCTGCACTGTATTCAATTTATTGGGTGGAATGACGGCGGCCATCTATGCCGACCCACGCCTCGATAATGATGCCGATAACCCGGTGAGATTGGTCATCAGTGCAGGTATGCCTGCGGCCATTTGGAGCGATTTTGAACAGCGTTTTAACCTGCAGCTGTTCGAGGTCTACGGCGCCGCTGAGGGCGGTCTTTTCTGGAATGATGGCAGCGGCCCTGCGGGAAGCTTTGGGCTGCGCGACCAGAATCCATTGTTTGAGGCTCGGGTCATTGATAGCAATGGCAATGACTGCCCGGCAGGAGTCTGCGGTGAACTGATATGGCGAAACCGTGACGGCAGCCAGGTCACTGTCGATTACTTGAATAATCCAGCGGCCTCCCACAAGAAGACGGCCGAAGGCTGGTTTCGTACTGGCGATTTAGTGCATGCCGACGACAATGGCTGGCTCTATTTCGACTACCGCATTGGTGGTGGTATTCGTCACAACGGAGATTTCATTAATCCGGGCTTTATCGAGAAGGCGCTGGCCGACATTGACGCTGTAGATGACGTCTTCGTGTATGGCGTGCCGTGCAGCAACGGTACACCCGGTGAAAAAGATGTGGTAGCGGCCATTGTAGCCAATAAAACAGTAAATTTTGATGCTTCAGAGATTTTTTCTGTGTGTCGGGAAAAGCTGGAGAGTAACTTTGTCCCCAGCTATTTACAGGTTGTTCAAGAGATACCCAAAACCGCATCAGAGAAGCCCCAGGAGCGATTTTTACTGGATGATTTCTCGGTAGATGCCGGCAACGTGTTTAGACGGCACTAGTCAAAAAAGGGCAGGGTCATTAAAAAAAACTGTCTCATTACGTTAGTGCCAGCACGGAATCGTTCAAGAAATTATTTCCTCATACGGTGATTTTTTCTACCATACTTTATATTTTAACAGGGAGATCACTGATGAAAGCTTATGTATTTTCAGCGTGGGAGCAAAATGCGTCACTGGTTGAGGTCGACAAGCCTGAGCCGGGTCACGGCGAGGTGCTGATAAAGGTTGGCGGTGCAGGCGCATGTCATTCTGACCTGCATATTATGCACGAATGGACGCCGGACAACTTCCCGTCGGTTGCCAGCTGGGAGTTGCCGTTTACCCTGGGCCATGAAAATGCCGGCTGGATTGAGTCCGGTGATATCCCCCCTGGCATGGAAGCAGGGATGCCGGTGGTGATATCACCCACCTGGAGCTGTGGTGTATGTAATCCGTGCCGTGGGTCTGAAACCAATTACTGTGAGCAGGAACCGGTGCATGCAGGGGGACTGGGGCGCAACGGCGGTCTGGCTGAATACCTGGTGGCCCCGGCTGATACCCTGATAGCGCTGGACAAACTGGAACCCTGGCAGGCGGCACCGCTAACCGACGCGGGTTTAACTTCCTACCATGCGGTCAGGCGGGTATTGCCGGTGTTGTACCCGGGTTCTGTTGTCGTCGTTATCGGCATTGGCGGCCTGGGGCACCTCGCTGTGGAGTATTTGCGTGAGTTGAGTGGATCTACCATCATTGCCGTCGACCATAGCGAGGCGGCCTTGCAGATGGCTTCCGACCTCGGTGCCCATATCTGCCTGCCATCAGATGGCAACACCGCTGCTGCTGTGCTCAAGGCCACCAGAGGCCTGGGCGTGATGGCGGTACTGGACTTTGTCGGCATTGACGCGACTATGCAGATGGCCGCCCAGGTAGTGCGCAAGCGAGGGCAGGTCGTCGTGGCGGGGTTGGGCGGTGGTGTGCTGCCATTTCATGTGGGGGCGCTGCCCTTTGGCTGTGCACTGAGTATGGTGCTGGGTGGATCCACTCGAGAACTGACGGAGGTGGTGGCGCTGGCCGAAGCCGGCCGCATACACCCCCATATCGAGAAGTTCTCACTGGATCAGGTGGATGAGGTGTATCGCAAACTTGAAAACCACGAAATCAAAGGCCGGGCTGTTCTGATCCCCTGATTCTGGTTGCCATCAGGCACTGCCTCCAGGGACACAGTACAGGTGATCAGATCACCGGTCTTTTAACATTGGCCGTATTCAACACGGCAGTGTCCACTTTACATAGTCCGCACCAGCTGCCGTTGCTTTAGTATTTGCGGCATTCGTTGATTGACAACTTTGGAATACGAGGAACAGTCTTTATGAAAAGATATCTAATTGGCAAGCACGCTACAACATGCGCGCTTACAGCTCTATTATTCAGCGGCAGCATTGCACTGCCCGCACTCGCCGCTCCAGCACCGGCTGAAAGCGCTCTACCAATAAATCCAGTCACCGGCGTTGCTGGCAACCTTGAGTGGAAGGAAGAGTATGCCTATTCACTGGGTGTGCAGGCGTACACCTATGCTTTTCCCTGGTTCTACAATGCCAGCCTCCGTTGGCAGTGGTTCACCCAGCCGCCCGCCAGCGAGAGAAGCATATCCATGCCCCTGAATGAATTTTGGCATGCCCGACATCTCACTGACGCGAGCTGGAAATACGGTGGCGGCCCAAATAACGATACCCTCTACTCCAGTGCCATCGTTGATATCAGCAAGGAGCCGATGATTTTCTCTCATCCCGACATGGGCGATCGTTATTTTACCTTTCAGCTCTCGGCGTTTGATTCCGACAATTTTTCTTATATTGGCAAACGTACTACCGGCAGTGACGCCGGTCACTTCGCTGTCGTTGGGCCTGACTGGGAAGGTACGTTACCCAAGGGCGTAAAGTTGCATGCGCGAGCTCCGACCAACACTATTTTAGTGGCGGGTCGGACACTGGTCGATGGCAAGGAAGATCTGGCGAATGCTCATCGACTGCAGGATCAGTACCGCCTTACCCCGCTTAGCCTGTGGGGTATGAAAGATGCGGTAATGCCGGAAAACCGTGATGCATTTAAACCCTATGATCGCGCGTCCGACCCCCTGGCTGACTGGAAAACCATCAACCGTGCGATGGCTGAAATACCGCCACGGGCGAGTGAAATGGCGTATGTCGAACAGTTTCGTCAGATTGGTATCGGGCCGGGCCTGGATGTTGAGGCGATGGATGCAGCAACCCAGCGCGGTTTGATACGTGCGCTCGAAACAGCAAAAGGTATCCTCACCGGAATGGCTCTCACGAGTGCGGGAGGCATAATGACCGACACCGGCTGGACGCTAAGCCGTGGCGAGTATGGCCATTTTGGTGACTCTGGCGATTTCGTACTGCGCAGTGCGATGCAGAGTTTACAGGGGATTGTCACCAATGATCTGGCAGAAGCCATATACCCGCAGACGTTTTTGGATAGTAGCGGAGACCCCTTGAGTGGCGACCATCGCTATGTACTGCATTTTACTAAAGATAATCTGCCGCCAGTTAAGGCATTTTGGTCGATAACGGCCTATGGCCTGGATCTGAACCTGATTGACAATCCGATCGATCGCTACTCCCTGGGTGATCGCACACGGGGATTACAGTACGACGCCGATGGCGGTCTGACACTGTACTTTCAGAAGGATTCGCCGGGCCCGGGTAAGGAAAGCAATTGGCTGCCGACCGGTGCAGGTAGATGGGGTGTGGCATTCCGGCTGTATATGCCCGAGCAAAGGGCCATTGATGGCGGCTGGCAACCGTCGGCCCTCAAGCGGCTCGATTAAACCGGGGCCTCCAAGCAAGGCTGATTGAGCCAGGCGTTGGGTGCTATCACCTCGCAGAAACTGGCGGCCTCTCCACCCATCGCTAGAGGCGTTTGATACCACAATCCGGCGTTGACAAGTCGCCATTCCTGCCAGTGATCAATGACACAAAACCTCCAACACCCTCTACACAGAGGGTGTTGTGTAGTGTCCTCAGCTAACAGTCATTTTCCTAACTCGTCCTGATTTAACACTTCATTAGCCGAATTCAATAGGTTCTATCTCTCCTGTATTGCGTAATATTTCCTCATCAGTATTTAGCATTGACTAGTAACTTAAGAGGTTTGCCATGACAGCAACACAAAAAATTATTGAACAATTTGGCTTGGTCGGACTGGAGTCGCCACTCGACGAAATGGAACAATCATTTCTTGGCAGCGTGCACCGGTTTGCTGAAGAAGTCCTGCGCCCGGCGGGTGTAGCACTGGATCGTATGTCGCCGGAAGAGGTCATTGCCGAGGGGTCGCCACTATGGCAGGTGTTCTCTGAATTTGCCAAGCTGGGTATTACCCCTGAGTTAATGGCGAGTCTGGAACCGCTGCAAGCAGCGCGGATGTATGCCTTGCTCATGGAAGAAATGGCCTGGGGTGACTCGGGTCTCGCGGTGGCCCTTGGCGTAGCCGGCACTCCACAGCGATTGGCCCACCACTTTAATAACCAGTTTCTGATTGACAATATCCCCGAGGATGCGATCGGTTGCTGGGGGATCACGGAGCCGGATCACGGTACGGATATGGTGGATTTTTCCGGGGTATTAACCCATTCAGGCGCTTCCGTCGGTCGTCCCAATTGTATCGCCACCATCAAAGGTGATGAGGTTGTTATCAATGGCCAGAAATCTGCCTGGGTATCCAACGGCACTATAGCTCAGTACTGCGCGCTGTTCTGCGCCTGTGATCGTGGCAACGGTGCTACCGAAAAAGTAGCACTGATTGTTCCTTTGGATGCCGAAGGCGTTTCAAGAGGCAAACCATTGGATAAATTTGGCCAGCGCAGCTTGCCACAAGGCGAAATCTACTTTGATAACGTCACAATATCGACCGATTGGCTGGTAGTGCCGGTGGAACGCTACCAGGAGGCCATGTATGTGCAACTGGCCGAAGCCAACGGTGGTATGGGTATGATGTTCGTCGGCCTGGCGCGAGCTGCTTTTGAGCATGCCCTGGATTACGCACACGAGCGCAAGCAGGGCGGAGTGCCAATTATGGTACACCAGAGCGTGCGTTCGCGATTGTTTCACATGTTTCGCAAAGTCGAGGCCGCCAGAGGCCTGGCTCGCCGCACGGTAGAATACAATTTGACCGCCGCTGAGCCTGCTTTAGTTGGTTCCATCGCCAGCAAAATTACCTCGACACAAACCGCCTTTGAAGTGGCCAGCGAAGCATTACAAATGTTCGGGGGCAACGGATTGACGTTGGAATATCCGCTGGAAAAGTTACTGCGCGATGCCCGTGCCTCAATGATCGAGGACGGCTGTAATGAAATTCTCGCGATCAAAGGTGGCAACCTATTGGCTGATAGAGAAGCTTTTCAGCTATGACTGCCAGATATCAGTTGCTATACAGCCTGGCTCTATTATCGCTTCAACCCAAGTCCCTGCTGGTGTGCCGGACCATTCATAGAAGGCATGTGCGCTGAACGAGGCATCACCCCGAAAAATTTCATACATTAAGAGGTAAGAGTATGTTTAAAAAAATAGTAACCCTGGCGGCGATTTCAGCGCTGACCATTGGCGCTCTCAGCGGCTGTAGTCGTGACGTTGAGCCGTCTGTCAGTGCCGAGACGGCCGAGACTCCATCATCGGATTGGCGCGAAGACTACGCCTATAGCATGGGGGTTGCCGCCATGCACTACGCCTACCCTTTCTGGCGTATGGCCCATGTGCGCTACGACTGGACGATGAAAGAACTTGAATCTCCCGCCTCGTTGGTGGTGCCTAATCAGGCAAATAACCAATTCTGGCACGCCACAGTATTAACCAATGCCGATTGGAAAGAGGGCGGCGCGCCTAACAATGACGCCCTTTACTCCATAGCTTGGGTCCATGTGAAAGACGAGCCTATGGTGCTGAGCCTGCCGCCGATAGATCGCTACTTTACCTTCGAGTTGTCAGGTATGGACTCCGATAACTTTGCCTATATTAGCGAACTGACTTACGGGCGCGATGGTGGCGATTTTGCATTACTGCCAAAAGGTTGGAAGGGCGAGTTGCCAGAAGGTGTAACCGCCGTAGCCGAAGTGCCTTCGCCTTGGGTACTGGTTGGCGGACGCACCTATGTGGGCAGCGAGGAAGATTTGCCGCTAGTTCATGAAATTCAGAAACATTACCGTCTGACGCCATTGAGTCAGCTGGGTCAGGAATCGGTAGCTATGCCGCAGCCTGAGATATTGAAACCCTTCGATACCAGTCATGCGGTAATTGATGATCCGATGGCTGTGTGGAAGACCATTAACCATGTGTTGACTGAGAATCCGCCAAGCGCTTATGAGGCATCGTTGATGTCATTCTTTAGAGAGCTGAATGTGGGGCCGGGCCTCGATCTCGATACTCTTGATGAGTCTTCCAAACGCGGCTTGGCTCGCGCAGCGGTAGATGGTTTTGAGCAGATCAAGCGCGCGCAAATAGTCGGTGCTGGTGAGGCAGTTGTCCATAGTAATGGCTGGACCTACTCGCGGGAGTATGGGCGCGCCGGCGCCGGCGGTGACTTCTTTGTCCGCTCTGTTCACCAGTCATACACCGGTATCGTAGCCAATGACGCAGAGGAAGCGATCTACTATGGCGGCTATGTGGGGGACGACGGTCAGCCTCTCCATGGCAGCAAAAACTATCGTATCCACCTGCCTGCCGGTGCCGAGCCAGATGTGAGTGCCTTTTGGTCAATCACTATGTACGGTACAGATACCAATTATGTGGACAATGAAATTAACCGCTACTCCATCGGTGATCGCACGAAGGGCTTGGTTCGTGATGCCGATGGCGGCTTGACCATTGCGATTCAAGCCGAGCCTCCCGCTGATGCGGATGCAAACTGGTTGCCGGCTCCACAAGAGGCTTTTTGGATAGTGTTGCGTGCCTATCAGCCTGGCGAAAGCTTGCTCAAGGGAGAGTGGTCGTTGCCGCTCGTCTCTGTAGTTGATACAGAGGTCACTATCGCCGACTAAGGGTGATGATCCTTAGGTCCTAGCCTGTGTGTTCACGGGGCTTTACTAAAAAACCGGCGCTGTCTACTGGCTGAGCGAGGCATCACCGTAACAATCTCGGGAGGCACTTGGTTAGGGCTGAGCGCTATCGGGATCTCAGGGTGAGTGCGCTTACAGAATGGGAAAGGGCGGTTGATTGATAGTCGATTTCAGCTTATGACAGTCTGAAAAAATCAACTTGCCGATACCCAACAACGGTATCGGGCAGTTCGTCAGGCTCAAAATATTCCGGTGAAATATTCCAGAGCTTCTGATCCACTATCTGGGCGCGATTCATCGTTTCTATCCAGCGGTAAACGGAGGGGTGATAACTGTGATTACCATCTAGCTGACAGACTCTGTGAAGAAAGGCATAAGGTGGCACAGCATAGAGAGGGCGGTGACAACTGATAAAGATGGCCGGCGATTCACAAATCAAGACCTGACCCCAATCCTGCAAAACGGATCTTCGGCTTAAGGGCTTGCTTGTCGCCAGTATTGCGGTACCCCAGCGTGCATACCACAGAGGTGGTCAGATCCAGTGCTTGTAAGCCCAACACCTCATCGAATCCGGCAGGATCAATCCCCTCCATAGGACAAGTGTCAATACCCCCCAGGGAACTTGCCCTCATCAAAGAATTTTTTATTGTACTCATTACCTTTAT
>JBALVO010000108.1:1667-12864 GCA_036961445.1 Halioglobus sp. | reverse complement strand
GCCACTCATCGCCGTAAAGTTCCAAAAGCAGAGCGACCAGCTTCTGCGCAGGCGTGTCGGGGTAGACCGAGGGTGTTGGGAAGCGCTGTTCCAGGCGATCAATAATCACCGTTGTGTCTTGTAGGTATTCGCCTTCCGGTGTGACAACAACGGGAACGATTTTTTTCCCTACTTCCGTTTTAATACGATCGTGAACATCCAGTGACAGGTGTTCATCGAAGGGAATGTTCTTGTAGCGCAGGTACGCCCGGGTTTTCCCCGAGTACAAGGATACCTCGTGAGCCAGGTGCTGGTAGAGCGCCCGTGGCTGATCCGCTGGCACAGTCATATGCATTTTCCAATCTGTTTGTTTGGGACCCTTACAAGGCTATTCCAGTCCGTATATCTAGTTTTCGCGGGATTCTTTGGCAATATCAAATAATTCCCCGGGGGCTGCTGGCAATTGCTAGTGTAATAAGTCTCGAAAACACCGAAGCGTGCGTTGTTGCTCTCGGTTTAGAGTGTGCGTGGGTAATTCTCCGAACACTCGCTTGTACTCGCCGGCAAAGCGCCCAAGTTCACTGAAGCCCCAGGCGGTGGCAACTTCAGTGACGCAGCGAGAGCGCGGCGTGCGCTGCAGCAACTCAGTGTGTACTCCATGCATGCGCTGGAGGCTAAGGTATTGTCGAGGTGTGATACCTAAACATTGCTTGAATGATAACTCCAGGCTGCGCTGACTAACTTCCAATTGTTCGGCAAAATGTGGCACGCTGATTTTTTCACGTAAGGCTTCACCGTATTCGAGTGCTCTTTTCAGGGTCCGGTGCCCGGCGCTTGCGCGAATGGCAGGCGTATCGGGTCCGCGCGCGATTGCGCTCACAACGTCGAGCACCACCGTTTGTGCCGCTAACTGATCCAGCCCGTCATCCAGTCTTGCCGGGTTAACCTGATACCTATCGATGATTTGGTTGAGGCGCTGGACGAAGTACTTGCCTTGCGCTGAATCGCAGTGCACATGTGATGGGGCCGGTCGCGGAGACTTGCCTGCCACTTGTTCGCCAAATATCAAATTCCAATAGCTGATAGGCAGCAGCACCGCGATATACGCTGAATGGGCCGGCATTATGAAGTCAATTTCTGTGTTCGGCGGGGCTACCGCCAGCAAGCGATCATTGGTATCGGATCCGCACCATTGGATTCCGCTTGCAGTGTTCACGCCAGTAGCAAGCAGGAAATAGTCTTTGGGCAGCGCTCCGGTGGCGAGTGTGCGCTGGGACCAACAGTCCCGGTACAGCAGGATGTCACCCAGGCTGGCGATGTGCATGTTGCCCAGGAATGAACCACCCGAGATCTGGCGCAGGTTTATCTCCCAGGGATCAACAGCAAGGGCCTGTTCTTCCACAGAGTGGGTATATTGTTGGCCTGCAGGTAGTTCCATAAAAAGCTTTCGCAATGACTGAAATGGCCGATCAAGCCTAGCGCATGTCATGCGGCTCATCTACTGATTTGTATCAGGATTTCTATCCTTACGAGGCGCTAATTTCGAAAATTGCATAGTAAAATTTACGCTGATCAGACAAGCTGGTTATCGACCGATACGCATTGGCGCCTTACCCGTAGGAATATCATCGGATTGTGCAAATACAAAGGATCATGGTTATGGAACGCTCAAAACTGACGAAAAAGCCGTTGGCCACGCTGGCTGTAGCACTGTTAGTAGCCAGCCAAGCTGGCTGGGGAGATTCAGCAGGAGAACCCGGGCGCGATGCCGGTAAAGCCAATCCGCTGAAGAATGTCTATTTTGGTGAGCAGCACCTGCACACCAGTAACTCACCGGATGCCTTTGCCGCTGGCGGTCGTCAGTCCTGGGATGATACCTACCGCTATGGACGGGGCGAGGAAGTCGTACTCAATACCATCACCACAAAGAACAAGATTAAACGCAAAACGCCCTATGACTTCATGGCGATTACCGATCACGCGGAATACTTTGGTGTGATGCCGCGGCTTATCGATACCAGTGACCCATTAGCCAAGACAGATTTGGCGAAGAAGCTGCAGAAAAATGATCCCTCCGCTGTGCAGGAGATTCTGCATTCGATCCTGACCAGCACGGGCATGCCTGAGTTTGTGGAACCCGCGTTGATGCAGAGCAATTGGCAAAACTATGTCAAGGTAACCAATAAGTACAATGATCCTGGCAAGTTCACCACATTGATAGCCTTTGAGTGGACGTCTATTCCCAATGGCCGGAATATGCACCGCAACGTGTTCTTTCGCAATGATACCGGTCCAGTGGCGCCTTATTCATCATTTGACTCGTTCTATCCAGAGGATCTCTGGACTTACCAGGAAATACAACGCACCGCTGGCAACGAAAACTTTGCGATCCCGCACAATGGCAATGTGTCCGACGGTTGGATGTATTCCCCCAATAAATTCCTGGGTGGCGCCATGGACGCCCGCTATGCCGCGCGGCAGCAGGCGAATGAGCCGTTAACCGAGATTATCCAGACCAAGGGCAGCTCGGATACGCACCCTGCCATGTCGCCGAATGACGAGTTTGCCAATTTCGAGCTGTTCCCCAACATGATCAATGTCGGACAACCCAGCCAGATTAAGTATGGTTATATCCGTCAGGGACTGGTTGAAGGCATGATTCTGGAAAATACGCTCGGTAGCAACCCGTTCAAGATGGGCATCGTCGCCGGCGCAGACAGCCACTCCGGTTACTCCAATAACGAGGAGTTTAACTTTCATGGTTCCCACGGTGCTTTGGAAGATACGCCACAGAAGCGTTTGAACCCGGTTGCAGATGCCGCCGGTGATATGCCCTCGCGCCTTGGCTCAGCGGGCACTACCGCGGTTTGGGCTGCAGAAAATACGCGCGGCGCTATCTTTGATGCCATGCAGTCCAAAGAGACTTACGGCACCTCGGGCACGCTGATTCGCCTGCGCTTCTTTGGTGGCTGGGGTTATTCCAAAAACCTGGTCAATGACAAGAAGTTTGTCGAGAAAGCCTACAAGGGTGGTGTACCCATGGGCAGTGATCTGCCTGAGAAAGCGGGTAAGGCGCCAACTTTTGCCGTATGGGCGCTGAAAGATCCGGAAAGCGGCAACCTCGACCGTATCCAGATCATCAAGGGTTTTATCAACAAGTGGGGCCGCACCGATGAGAAAATCTATGATGTCGCCCTGTCAGATGAACGCAAGGCTGATCCGAAAACCGGCAAGATACCGTCTGTCGGCAATACTGTGGATGTCAAGAAGGCCACCTACACCAATGACATCGGCGACTCCCAACTCAGCGCGATGTGGACCGACCCCGATTTTGATCCCGCGCAAAAGGCTGTGTACTACGTGCGTGTGATGGAAATCCCCACGCCACGCTGGTCAACCTATGACTCGGTAGCAAGTGGACTGCCCATCCCTGAAGGTATTCCGGCGACCCTGCAGGAGCGCGCCTGGTCTTCACCCATCTGGTATACGCCGGCTGCTAAATAGCGGGCTTTGATTTGCGGAATTTGGATAGATCGGTGTTTGCGTAATGCATATGCTGATTTTCATTTTATCTGTATCGGCTCAATTTGGGCCAGTACTGGTGGAACTATGCCGAGCAGGACAACGATACGCCCGATACCAGCCATGGCAGCTTCCTGTACTCAGCCTGGTGGAACCTGCCCAATGCCTGGCAGGTGGGCATGAATCCAACCATCACCTATAACAATGAGACCCGATCGGATGACAAGTGGAATGTGCCAGTCGGTTTTGGCGTTGCCAAGACCATCAAGTGGGGTAAGATGCCGATCAAATTCCAGTTCAGTGTGGAGAAGTCTATTGTGCGAGAGGATGACTTTGGCAAGGACTGGAATATCCGCTTTAATATTATTCCGGTGATTCCGGGCCTGGTACAAAAGCCGTTTTTTTAGAAGAGAGTTGAGCAAGCATGAAATTTAAAGTTGGTATAGCCACAGGGTGGACTATCGCAGCACTGGCATCACTGCCCGGCACAGCCCTTGCCGGCGGCGCTTATATCTACGAAATGAGTAATGCCTCGGAAGTGGGCTACGGTGGTGCCGGCATGGTGGCGCGGGCCAACGATGCCGGTACCGTGTTCTCCAATCCTGCGGGCATGACCCGCTTTGACAAGTCGGAGATGATGGTCGGCGCGCTCGCGGTGTATATCGACGCGGGGTTCAGCAAGAATGAAAACAACACGGCAACTGGTAAAGCCAGCAGCCTGAACAAGCGTATTGTGCCCGCGGGCAACTTCGGTTATATCCGTCCCCTGTCTGACCGGTTGAGTGTCGGTGTCAGTGTCCACAACTACTTCGGCCTGGCCCTTGACTGGAGCGACGACTGGATCGGACGCGGCAGTTCCGTGAACCTTACGCTGGTAGCACCCCAGGTACAGCCCACCCTTGCCTACAAGGTTAATGACTGGTTGTCGGTGGGTGCCGGCGCGGCGCTTACCCTCGGCTATATGTATGACAAGTCGCGTGTTGAACCCCTTATACCCAACGGCAAGGAGGGCAAGTTCCGGCTGTCTGATGCTGACTTTGCGGTGCAGGGCAACTTCGGGGTTATGCTGCAACCCTGGGAACATACCCGTATTGGCATACGCTATCTCACCGAAACCGACCTGGACTTCGAGGATTCGCCGGATATTTCCGGAGTGAACGATTTGCCGGACGTTGACCCCAATGCTAATTTTATCTTCCCAAAAGAGAAAATCGACATCGGCATGAAGATGCCCCAGGCCATCAACGCCGCGATCCACCACCAGTGGAGTGATGAGCTCGCCATTCTCGGTAGCGTGGGCTGGGATGAATGGTCAAAGTTTGGCTATGTAGATGCCGGCCTGGACGTGGTTGGTGGCGGTGGGATCTCTACCGAGTTAAACGCAGATTTTCGCGATGTCTGGCACGGTGGCGTGGGCGCCGAGTACCAGTGGAAGCCTCGCTGGGAGCTTACAGCGGGGTTTTCTTATGACTCCTCCATGATGTCCAGCCGCACCCGTCCGATCTTTATACCGCTGGGGAATATGTATCGCTATGCCGTCGGCTTCAAGCACAGGCGCAGTGATACGCTGACTCTGGGTGGTGGCTTGACATTGTTGTGGGAGGGCAACCTTCCGGTAGACGACTCGGGTGGTGTGAGTGGTAAATACAACAACGTTAGCCTGACCTTCCTGTCTTTTTACGCCAGTTGGCACTAGCAATATAGCATTCAGGCCGACTTCAGCTAAGCCTTGAGACAGGTGCGGATTTCCCTCAAGCTGAAAATCCCAACATGAATTTGCTTCTCTACCCCCTGTTACAGGGGGCGATGGCCACGGCTGTTGGCAATAGGCCGAATAAATCTAGGCGTGTTCCCGCTGTATTTTCTTAAACATACGCTTGGCTAGTGGCCTGGCAATCCAACTCAGCACTCTGCGCTTGAGCCCTCCATGGGGTGTGTTTTTCGCCGATTCGAAACGCTCCAGATCAAGTGCCTGGCCCACGCTATAGCTCAAGGCAGCGCTGGATTCATCCAGGGGAATTCCTGTAGCGTCGGCGATTCTAACCATACGCTGGAAGTTGGCGGCCACGCCTGCCGCGTCAACCAGAACGGCTACCCCGGCAGCCTGGTGGAGTTGTTCGCGTGCGATTGCGAGCGCTGCCTCATCTCTTTTAACGAAAGCATCGGCAAACCGCATCAACAAATGGCCGTGCTCAATGTCCCCCGCAGAGGCAGATTCGTCACCATTGATCAACTGCAGATCAATGTCTGATTCGGTAATATCGGCGCTCAAACTGAGCATCGTGGCATGTGAGCTGGTTCAGTAAAAGCACTCGTTGTGCGACGACACCCTCCCTGCCACCAGTTCGATTTGCATGCGATTGATAGAGCGACCCGGTATGTCGGAAAACCGCGCCATGTCTTGAAATGATATGTACTGCTCTTCACCGACCGCGCGCCATTCACGCATGGCATTGGGGACCAGTGTGAGGGCTCTCAATACATTGGCTGTTCTACCCTTCGCCCACAGGTCTGATTCGCTGCCGGTGGCTCCACCGGGGGGAATCATCGCAACAAAGCCAGTGCCGGATGCGGCCTGGGAGGGGCGATAGTGGCTGGGCTCTCCGGTGCAGGGCATAGGGAGCGGCTCAGGAGGCAGCCCCAATGCGCGGTTGAATTCATCGATGCTGAGTACGGTGACCGCTATTCCCAGTAGTTCTACATACTGCTCTTGCGTGAACCCGTTAGCTGCGTTGTCCTCAACATAAGACCGGGTGATTCGGGATTGATCGGTGATGACCCGATGCACTGCATCGACAAGCAGAGGATCAAGTGTTGTGCCACAGTGATGTTCGCCAGCGACAGCATTGGGAGACAAGGCTAGCTTGCGTTCGGCGCAGAATGGGCAAACCAGGGCGTTGCGCACTTCAGCTGCAATAGCAACCCGCTCCGCGCCTGTAAACCATGTTCCAGGCTCCGCCAGTACCTGCCAGTAATTGCGATGGGCGTCCTTCAGCCCAGTGCGAACCGGGTATGGACAATCTTCATAGTCGTGCGCCATTTCCGACATTCTCACCGTTTGAGGTCTGGAGTAGCTGTGCAGCCACACTTTGAGCACCAGCAAAACCGAATGTGCAGAGTAGAACGTTTTGACTGCTGTCGCAATTCTATCTGGCCCAACGCAGGTCAGCCCTGGAAAAATTGGCGGAAGAGGTAGGAGTCGAACCCACCAGGCACCTAATCAGCGCCTCACTGGTGTTGAAGACCAGGCACCCCACCGGGGACGTCGCTCTTCCGTGGTAGCAGTTTACCGATTGAACAGTTTTTCAGGAAGCTGCGCATCCAGTATGACACGCCGATCACCCTGTCGTTGGGTGAAGTGAATGCGATCAAAGTACTCGAGGATCTCGACGGTCAGATTGCGCCCTGTGCCGAAGCAAGCCTTCATCGAAATAACGGTAATGGCCTCTCCACTTGCATCGCAAGACAGCAGCTTACCCGCGAGCTGATAAAGTTGATCCGGCAAAGTGTAACGCCTTTCGCTGATGCAGTGCAGCTCACCTTTTTTTACCGCGGTCTTTGCCATCTTTACCAGTGCGGGCTGCGCCATACCCGTTTCCGCGGAAACCTCCGAAAGCAGGGGTATCTGATTGCCACCTCGCTGCAGGCAGCCCTGAAATTGTTGCCACTGCCGGGCCGCCAGTGCAGACACGGCCGGTCTAAAATTCGCGCGCCGAATCCGGCCCTCAAAAAGAACCAGTTCGCCGCTGTGCAAGCGCGATGTCAGCACCGCCATAACAAGCGGCGCTTCACAGCTGCGCACCAGAGCCGATTTCAAATCCGTCACCTTAATACCCGCCAACTGTGGCTGCTCTGTATGCCATGTGGCCACATGCTTAAGCAGTTGTGTATCGGCAGCATCCCAACGATGACGGCTGACCACCCAGTTGGTCCCTGCCGCAGAAAATTGTGGGGAGCCATCAACGCAAAGGGCTGCCATCTCCGGCGCGCGTAGATTCCACACCTGGCCAAATCGATCGAAGTTTACCAGCTGATCCTGCGTGACGAGTTCTGTCAGCGCCGCTTGTGGTGAATCGCACAGCATGGCGTTCAGCCACGCGATACGTTCTGGCCGCGATTTGCCCGACTGTGGACCATTGGGGTCCAGGATAATGCCGCCACCGAGGATGACATTCTCCGCGTGATCTCGCAGCAGAAAGCGTTCACCGCGGAAGCAGGCAACATCGCCGGCAAGAATGAGCTGAGCCAGACAACTGTCCCCCGGAGCCAGGCGATTGCCGTTGCCCTTTGTTGTTAGCAGCGCTAGCCGACCGGCTACCCGCTTGGCACCAATGTGCAGTTTAACCGGCGCTAAATGTTTAACCGGGAATGGCGCATTTCCCAGCAGGGAGAAGTGAACATCGAGCCGACTCGCCGCACTCCCAGCGCCCTCCTCCACCAGCCAATCACCCCTATCGATGGCCGCCACCTCGAGCTTACCCGCCAGGTTGAGCGCACAACGTTGTCCGGCCATCGCCCTGTCGGCTGCTTCGTCGTGAACTCGAATACCCCGCACGCGCACTGCCACCCCCTGTGGCAGTAAGGTCAGCGCATCGCCTACGGCAATAGCGCCAGCCGAGGCAGTGCCGGTAACAATAAGGCCGGCCCCCCTGGCCGTGAATGCCCGGTCGATAGAGAGTCGGAAAAATCCCCCGGCATCGCGCGCAGCGTTGTCTTCAGCGCGCTCGAGTAAATGGGATTTGAGAGATTCTATCCCGCTCCCCTGAGTATTCGAAATAGGAAAAATCGCAGTGTCCGCCCAGGGCCGGGTGGCCAATATCGACTCAACCTCTGCGATGACCTCAGCAACCCTTGCAGCAGGCACTCGATCGATCTTACTAATGACTACGATCAGGCGCTGAACTCCCAGCAGTTGCAACACATCCATGTGCTCGTAGGTTTGTGGCATGGGGCCATCGTCCGCCCCAATGACCAGCATGCCGATATCGATACCACTAATGCCGGAGATCATATTGTTGATAAAGCGCTGATGACCCGGTACGTCGATAAAGCCAATGGGGGTGCCCTCCCCCCGCGTCAGGTAGGCATAACCCAGGCTGATCGAAAGCCCGCGACGCTGCTCCTCCGCCAGCTTGTCGGTTTCAACGCCGGTCAGTTGGCGGATAAGGGAAGTCTTGCCGTGGTCCACGTGTCCGGCGGTGGCGATGATCACAGCGTTAGAGAAGCCAGTTGTGCCAAAAACACCCGTTCCAGATCTGGCTCCAGGCAGCGCAGGTCCAGCCACAGTGCGCTTTTATGCAATCGGCCTATTATCGGCAGGTCCAGCTGACGCAAGCGATCGGCCAGCTCACGTGGCTCGCTATCTTCACCGGAAACCGGCGCGATCCTGAGAGCCGCACTGGCAAGGGTTTCCACTGGCAAAGAGCCGCTACCGATCTGGCTGTGACAGTCTACGACGGTCACCTCGAAGCGCGGTGCAAGGGCGTCTTGCAGCGCAGGTAACAAGGCGAGAGCCTGGGCTCGTATAGCCGCTTGTTTGCGTGTCAGCAGACGCAAGGCTGGCAATCGCTGGCATAACCGCTGGGGGTCCCGGTAGAGTTTCAATACGGCTTCCAGTGCAGCCAACGTCATCTTGTCCAGGCGCAGAGCGCGCTTCAGAGGATTCTGCTTGATTGCTTCAATAAGGTCCGCTCGCCCAACTATCAGGCCTGCCTGGGGCCCGCCCAACAGTTTGTCACCACTGAACGTGATCAGGTCTGCGCCGTTGGCTATCGCTGTTGCTGCCGTGGGTTCATCTGGCAGGCCCAGAGCTGCAAAGTCCACCAGATTGCCACTGCCCAGGTCGACCACAAAAGGGAGTTGATGCTCCGCCGCCAGAGCCGCCAGCTCGGACTCGTCTACGCTAGCGGTAAACCCCTGTAGCGCGTAGTTACTGGTGTGCACCTTCATCAGCAGCGCAGTATTGGCGTTGATCGCCTCGCGGTAGTCTTTCAGATGGGTCCGGTTAGTGGCGCCAATTTCAACCAGGGTACAGCCAGATCGCGACATCACCTCGGGAATACGGAACGAGCCGCCAATCTCCACCAGCTCGCCCCGGGATACCGGCACCTCGCGCTGCATTGCGAAAGTATTGAGCACCAGTAACACGGCGGCAGCATTGTTGTTGACCACGGTCGCTGCTTGCGCTCCGGTCAGCTCGCAAATCAGGGCCTCGATATGAGAATCCCGGTCCCCGCGTTTTCCCGATACCAGGTCAAACTCGAGATTGCTGGGTGACCCCGCTACCGTGACGATGGCGTCAAGCGCCTCAGCGGGTAGGCTGGCGCGCCCCAGGTTGGTATGCAACACCGTGCCTGTCAGGTTCAGTACCGGAACGAGACTGGCCCGGTTTTGAGAGGTCAGTTGCTGGTCAACGCGGCGGCGTAGAGATGCTACAGAGGTGTCGGGGTTGCGCCCCAGGGAGATTTCGCTGCGTAGTTCAGCCACCAGGTCTTGCAGCACACGGGTCAGTGCTGCGTGCCCCCAGCGTTCACGCTCGACACCCATTTGCTGCAACAGGGAATCAATTGAACTCAGTTCACGGTAGAGGCTCTCTTGCGACTTTTCAGCGCTCTCGCTCATGCCCGCTTTACCTCAGCACAGAGTAAACTTGATTCCATAAACAGCCTCCCTAGCTACCCAGTACCTCCCGGATAGCGGTCAAAACAAAAGTCGGGTCAGAACGACGCTGGTAATTTTCCGATTGATCTACCCAACGAACAATGCCCGCAGCATCTACCAGTGCCGTGGTAGGGATCGGTAAACGCTTTGCTCCCCCCGGTACGCCACTGTGAAAGCCCCGATTGCGAATGCCGAACCGGTCAATCAATGTGGCATCGCGATCCGACAACATAATCGCGTCCAAACCGTGCTTGGCCATGTCCTTGCTGATTGTCTCCGGCGTATCTGTGCACACCGTCACAATCTGTATTGCAAATTTGTTGAGCTCCGACCGAAGCTCTTCCCATCGCCTTAACTCGGCGACGCAGTAGGGTCACCAGTGGCCGCGAAAAAACTTCAACAGAATGGGTCGGCCGTCCAGGGAGCTGCTAGCAAAATTATTGCCCAGGTGATCAGGCGCGCTGAACGCCATCAAGGGCGAACCCGGTTGCAGCGTGCCGCTGCCACCTATCTGCTTGCTAATGAGAACAAGGGCAACAAACATGCCCCCCAGTAAAATCGATAAGCCTGAGAGAGTGGCGACCGCTAGCCCTGACCCCTGCACCAAGCCTGCGACGGCCAGACCAACGCCGAGTAGCATACTGGCAACAAAACCCCCACGATTTCTCGGCAACGAGACTGCTCTGAGCAGCCGAAACCAGAGCAAGGCTGTGGTAAATACAATACTGAAGGCTAGTATGCTGAAATAGATCCCACTCACGGCGCCAATCCTTGATGACAGAACTGATTTAGAGTAACCAAAGCTGTCGCAGGTTGCCAGCGCCGCGGGACCGTGAGTTTGAGTGCAAAGGCTGGCGCTGATAAGCGGGCGACGCGACAGTTACCAAGCCTGGCCAGCGATGTCGGCACCGCGCTGACCTGATTCAGTCCTGCTCAACCACCATCGCGAGCACCTGGTCAAAGGCCCGATCTGCAATGATCGCCATTTCCTCATCGGTGCGATCCTGTATTGGGTGCTCCACAAATACCTTCATTG
>JBALVO010000108.1:0-1567 GCA_036961445.1 Halioglobus sp. | reverse complement strand
GCCATTTCCTCATCGGTGCGATCCTGTATTGGGTGCTCCACAAATACCTTCATTGCGGCAAAGCCAAGCGACTTCGCCTGTGCCAGATCCGCCTCGCGAAACTCTTCAGTCAGGATATAGCCACCGGGGATACCGCGGCTTTCCAGATCCATGATGTCATGCAAACTGCACGACGTGCAGGAGCCTCAGTCGGCCAGGGCCTCAATAACCGCATCGCATTCCAGGGCGATTTGTTGCTTCACCGCCAGCGGTGCCACTCGGGTCATAGTCGGCTTTTTGTAGCGCTTTATACTGACGCCGCGCTCAGTGAAGAGCACCTCGAGACGGTCCAGCAGTACATTGCCACGGGGCTTGGCGATATCGAGCAAGCCAATGGTTTTACCCTTGATGCTGCTCAATCGCGGCAGCACCGCCTTTGCGGCCGGGTTTAGCTCCGCGGTAGGGTCCAGGAATAGCTCTGTCATAGAATGACCTCTTTGCTTACGGGGGAACTACCAAAATCACCACTGGCCAGCCAGCCGCCAACAATGGCGGAGAACAGGCCAGCATTGCCGCCGGCGCGCACAATATTCAAGCCACCAGCATTAAACTTGGGTAGATCCATATCTTTCACGAATTCTGGCATGCCTTCGGCCATGCCGTCTACACCGGGCATTAATTCAGCACCGGGACGGGTGGTGAGCTCTGTCAGTTTGTCCAGTACCTGCTGTTTGCTCCAGTCCGCGTTGGCGAACACCTTCTGGTGCTCCGGCGAGAGTATGATAAAAGCGTCACTCAACATCGCGAACTTGCGGTGCCCGATGCTCAGCAAGCTCGCGGCGAGCGAGCGGCACAGAGACTCCGGGTCCCTGGACTTCTGATCGGCAATGCCCTGCACACCATCGGCGGCAAACAAAGTCACCGTAGATTGACTGGCAGTAAAACCGCGTTGAATGGCCAGCGACTCCCAGCAGGAATTATCTTCATCCTCGGCAAAGCAGAAGGTGTACTTGCCGGGATTACCCAGGGTAGAACGATCTACGCCACCGGGCTTACCGCCACCCACATTACGAATAACCAGCTGCAGTGCCCGGCCGATGGTGGCATTGGCGCGATTGCCCTGACCGAGGGCATTGCAGCCGCTATTCATGCCGATAGATTTGGCGATAGGGCCGTTGACGATCACCATCGGCCCGGAAAACCAGGTTGTCGCCAGCAAACCATGCATACAGAACTCATCGATAAGACTGGCTTCGACTGCAGCGATGACCACCGGCAGATATTCGGGCTTACACCCTGCCATCACCGCGTTGATGGCAACTTTTTCTATCGTGCAGGGTTGCAGATCCGGGGGCACCAGGCCCAGCACTTCGTCCGGGTCACGTTGAGTACCGGCCAGCATGCGCACCACGCGTATCTCGGTGGGAGGAACCACCGGTAGACCATCGCTCCAGCCCCGCTCGAAGCAAGACTCCACCGGGTCTTCCATGTCGCCGATCTCGATACGCCGTGATTGCAGCGTGATATCGCCAAATCGCAGTGCCAGTTTCTCCGGCATCCCCGGCTCGACACTTTTGGAACCACATCC
>JBALVO010000107.1:0-12929 GCA_036961445.1 Halioglobus sp. | reverse complement strand
CGGCACTGAAATCCTGTCTTCAGCTGCGGTTTCATAATGCTCTGGGTGGTTCATCGTGGTCCCTTTTTATATAATTATGTCAGCTGCAAGCCCGGTAAAATCCCGGCCCCGGGGGCCTCAATAGCAGAGTTGGCAGAAAAGCGGCGACTGGTACCAGAAGTGTCTAAAACCGCGGCTCGCGGCGCAACCCGAATGCGCTAAACGGGACTACTATTGCGACTAAAGACTCCAGTGCCAGGTGAGTGTTGGTGGCGGGAAACTACGCCAGGGAGAGCTTACCTTGACCCCGATAGCCTGTATTTTCATTGATAGAGAGTGTGAGCTTATACACTGATAGAATTTTAGTAGGTCAAACCAAAGCCATATTCATAGCGCGGATCATAGCCGGGATCACCCACGTGGATGGGAATCTGGCTGGCATCGCGTGGCCAAGAAAAACCCAATTTCCCGCTAAACCCATAGTCGCCAAATAATACTTCGGCTACGCCCTGCCCTTCTGAACCGGGTAACCACGCCACCACGAAAGCCGCCGATTGATCGATTTCATCCTCCACCAGCAGTGGCCTGCCAGCAATCAGTATCGTAATCACTGGCACACCGGCATCATGATAGGCTTTGATCAGTTCGCGCTGCTCTGTGGTCAACACCAGGTCTGCCGCCGCTCTATCACCAATACTCTCTGCGTAAGGTGTTTCGCCCACAACGACGATAGCTACATCAGCTTCACCATTAAAACCCGACACACCCGCATCAATCACGTTGTCGCTGCCTATAACATTTTTGATGCCAGCAATAATGCTGGTCGCCCCAGCGACAGGTCGCTCGAGATGGTCGAATAAGTCGGTGTGGGCACCCTGCCATTTTTTCGTCCAGCCGCCGCACTGAAACGCAATGTTATTGGCATGGGACCCAACAACAACCACTTTGGCTTCCTTGTCCAGCGGCAAGATAGCGTCGTCGTTTTTCAACAGCACCAGCGATTCCCTCACCGCCTGCCTGGCGAGGTCGCGGTGCTCCTGTGACCCCATAGTGCTGTCACAGGCAGTTGCGCTCAATGGTTTGGCGAACAGGCCCAATCTTATTTTCATTCTCAGGATACGCGCCACAGCATCGTCAATTCTGGATACGGGCACCTCACCATTTTCTACCAGAGCGATGATGCCGGGCATACTGACCCTCCATGACTTGGCGAACATAAACATATCAATGCCCGCATCCAGGCCTTGCTTGAGGGTCAAACCACTTTCCTGAATCCCTTCCCAATCCGTGACAACCACACCTTTAAAGCCAAGCTCTATCTTCAACAGGTCTGTTAACAAGGCTCTTGAACCGTGCACCTTCTCGCCATTTACAGCGCTAAATGAAACCATCACTGAGACCACATCTGCGTCAATGGCATCAACAAACCCCGGCAGATGCACCGACCGCAACTCTGCTGCAGTAATAGTAGCATTGCTCCTGTCTATGCCATCATCGGTCGCGCCATCAGCGATAAAATGCTTGGCAGTGGCTCCCACAGTATGGTCTGCCGTTAAGTCGGCGCCCTGGTATCCCTCAATGATAGGCACGGCAAACATCTGCTGCAGTTCAACGGTCTCACCAAAAGACTCAAAAGTCCTGCCCCAGCGAATATTACGTGCAACAGCGATATTGGGTGAAAACGTCCAGCGCACACCCGTGGCCGACAACTCTCTAGCCGTGAGCTGAGCCAGCTGCTTGACCAGTTCCGGATTCCGGGTCGCACCCAGGCCAATGTTATGCGGCAAGATCACCGAGCCGCCATCAAAGTAGCTATGACCATGTACCGCATCGATGGCAAAGACCAGGGGAATACCGGTGCGGGAGTGCAGCGCTTGACGTTGATAGGAATCCGCCATGGCCCGCCAGGCCTGTGTCGTGCCCAGGTCACCTTCAGGAATAAGACTGATGATGGAGCCTATGTTGTTTTCCCGGACATCCAGCGGAGTCGCAGCGGCTACATCCGTTTGCACCATTTGCCCCACTTTTTCCTGTAATGTCATGGCGGCAATGGCGGCCGGAATATCGGCTTCGGTTGCTATAACAACGTTCCAGGCATTATTCGCAACGGTCGATTCGACAGTCGCCGTTGACCCCACCCCCCCCTGCTCAACTGCACATGACGAAAGTCCAGGACTGAACGCGGCTTCTGTTCCTGCACCGGTGCATCCGGATAACAACGCAATCAGGCACCAGAGCGCTGTGTATTGAAGGAGATTTATTTTTATCGCTTTATTCCCAGGATGGCACAAAACCATCTATCTGTGACTATCAATTGGACAGGCGACCATATTGCTGAAAAAGATCAGATTTCAACAATCCAGTAGATGACCAATCAAAGCAATGAAATTGAGGCGAAGAGTCTTTTAATTGCGGCAGACGGGAACAAAGCCTAAATAAGACTCTATAGCTGATTGACTCATGGGAGCGACCAGAGTCAGAGACCTTTTCTTAGTGCAGCAACGCAACCGCGCAATCCGGGGTGTTGCGCAAGTACAATTGCCAGGGGTACTCCTGCGCAAATCTCGGCAAACCGTCCCTTGTCATCAAATCGCTGCCGGAAGCGTGCTGCATCCAGAAGATCGAGTATCCTGGGCAATATCCCACCCGATAGATAAACCCCATCAGCAGCCCCCATCATCAATGCAACATCGCCCGCGAACGACCCCAAAATAGCACAGAAATCTTCGACTGCCCGCTGACAATGCGGATCACCGGCATGAGCGCCAGCAGTGATATCCGGAGCGAGCAGCTCTCTGTCATGATCATCCAGCCGGCAATTGGCCCAATACAGGTTGGCGAGCCCCATTCCCGATAAAACGCGCTCCACTGAAACCCGTTGATAGCGCTGCCAAAGCTGACCTAGTAAGTCCATCTCATGGTCATCCAGGGGAGCAAATGCCGCGTGCCCCCCTTCGGAGGGGATAATATCCCCGGTTGGCAGCATTGCAGAAACACCCAGGCCGGTACCGGGCCCCAGAACGGCCTTTACCCGCCCCCCTTGCGGGCGCGCGGCGCCAATCCACAGCAACTCGGACTCGGACAAGCCGTCAATGCAAAGCACCTGAGCACTGAAATCGTTGATAATAGTGAGCGCTACGCCGAGAGACGTTTGCAACTCAGAGCGGCTAAATGACCAGTGGTTATTGGGCAGGTCGATCAAATCAGATTCCACTGGCCCGGCAACCGCCAGGCAAATTCTGTCGACTTGCTTTACATGACCCCGCCTCATGTAGGCGCGGATGGCGTCGACGAAAAAAGGAAAATCCGCACAGGGGAAAACTTCTATGCCCAGCAATTCGTCACAATCTGACTGCACGTAGGCAAACCTGGCGTTAGTACCGCCAATGTCGGCAACAATCTGCATGGGCTTGTTCATAGCTTCATTTTCTACCACTACCCGGTTTGCTGCCTCGGGCACGGCTACCAAGGTTGAGCGCCACTGCAGTGATTATCATTTTCGGACAGTCATTCATGCCAGAGTTCCTTGCTCTTTATTTAGTTTAATTACTAATTATCCTTAAAGTCAGCTTGATAACAAGTACATTATGTAATTTAATTACTCTCGATGCTGATCATTACCTTGAGCCAGACAAAAATATGACGATGCTGCACCACCTTCAGGAGACCTTGCCCTCACTCAGTAAAGCTGAGTCCCGAATTGCGCAAGCCGTATTGCAAGACCCTGACGCAATAGTGAACATTACCACCGCCGGTCTTGCCCGTATCGCGCAGGTCAGTGATCCTATGGTTTCGCGGTTTTGCCGCACAATGGGTTGCAGTAGCTTCCCTGATTTCAAAGTACAGCTGGCAAAAAGTCTCGCTACCAGCGTGTCTTTTATTAGCGAAGCGGTATCGCCTAGCGATAATGCGGTGCGCTATATTGAAAAGCGAATAAACGCCAATCAGGCTGCCCTGGAGTATATTCGCGGCAAGCTTAAAGCAGAGACAATCGAACAAGCTGTAGCTGTATTGGGACGCTCAAAGAGAATCGAAATTTTTGGTATGGGCGGATCAGCCGCGATCGCGCGTGACGCCCAGCATAAGTTATTTCGACTGGGTATTCCCACTGCCGCCTATGAAGACTACCTTATGCAACGGATGGTCGCCGCCGCGGCAAGTGAAGATACCGCTGTGTTATGTTTTTCCTTTACCGGGCGGACACAAACGATGATAGAGGTTGCCAAAATTGCGAAACAAAACAAAGCCACAATTATTGCAATCACCAGCGCAGACTCGCCGCTGGCCGAATTAGCTGATATCAACATCACATCAGGCGACGAGTTGGAAGACACGACCATTTATGTACCGATGACTACCCGCATCATCAGCCTGACCATTATCGACATTCTTGCCACCGGTCTGGCGCTTTCTCTGGGTCCAGAGGTCGACCAGCAATTGCAAAAAATCAAACACAGTCTGGATAACACTAAAATCGGCTGACCTCCCGTAAACGCCGCACCGCAGCCAACCCTTGTTTTAGTGATGTCACTCCGTCGGTTCGCCTGTGTTGAACCACCGACGACCATCCTGGGCCAGCAGTTCATCAGATTCATCCGGGCCCCAGGTTCCGGCGCGATATAAATGCGGCGAGGGTTTCGAGTTTTTCCAGACTTCAATTATCGGATCGATCCAGGCCCAGGCGTTTTCGACTTCATCGCGATGGATGAACAAACTGGGGTTTGCCGCGGCCGCATCCAGGATCAGACGCTTGTAGGAATCGCTGCGAAACTGGCTGTAGGTGTCGGAGAAGTTAAGGTTCAAAGTGGCTGGCTGTAGTTGCATTTCCAACGTTTCCAGATTTTTCGACATCAAGCTAAGCTGGATAAGTTCGTCCGGCTGCAAACGAATAATTAGCCGGTTGGGCTGCAGTGCCCCTGCAGAATCGTCATAGACCCGATGGGAAACGTCTTTGAACTGTATGACGATTTCTGCACAACGCTCCTTCATGCGTTTACCGGTGCGCAGGTAAAATGGGACTCGCGCCCAGCGCCAGTTATCGATATAGGCTTTGAGCGCAACGAAAGTCTCTGTGCCACTGTAGGGGTAGCCCAATTCTTCCAGGTAGCCCGACACCAGCTCTCCGTTGTAGCTGCCGGCAACGTATTGCCCACGAACGGTGTGACTAGCGACGTCCTCAATACTCATGGGGCGCAATGCTTCGAGTACTTTTATTTTTTCTGCGCGGATACTATTCGCGTTCATCTTATGCGGCGATTCCATAGCTACCAGGCAAAGTAACTGTAGTAAATGGTTTTGCACCATATCGCGCAGCGCACCCGCCTCATTATAAAAGCCAGCACGACCTTCCAGGCCCACTGTTTCTGAAATGCTAATCTGTACATTGTCTATCGATTTGGCGTCCCACAACTGTTCAAAAATTACATTGGTAAATCGCAGAGCCATTAAATTCTGCACTGTTTCCTTACCCAGATAATGATCGATTCGGTAAATACTGCTTTCATCAAAATATTTGGCTATCAGGGTATTAATCGCATCGGCAGACGCGGCGTCATAACCCAGGGGCTTTTCCACCACCACGCGGCTATTCGCAGTGACCAAATCGACTGCAGCCAGATGCTGGCAGCAAACACCGAATATTGACGGGGGAATGGCCAGATAAAACACTCTGGACTTTTCTTGATCGGCAAGCATTAACTCAGCCAGAGAATGCCAGTGCTGGTCCATTACCGAGATATCCAACACCACGGGGACCAGAAACGCCTTAAACTTGTCCCAGGCATCCGCGCAAAATTCCTCTGCACCCAGATGCTCACGCAAAGCCTGGACGATAGTATCGCCATAATTTTCTACATCGCCCGGATCGCGACAGGTTGCCAAAACCCGTGATCCGCCCGGTAACTTTCCCTCGCGGTAAGCACGGTATAAAGCGGGCACCAGTTTTCGCAGTGCGAGGTCCCCGGAACCGCCAAAAATGACGATATCAAATGGTTCATTCACGTGGTTTGTCCCGGCATTTTTCAAAAGATAGACGCGCCATCTTCGGCATTGCCTACCAGCGAGCGGAAGCCAGCAAATAACTCTCTTCCCATACCCACTGTGGTTTCAGCTGACACAACAGCTGCCTCACGTGTCAAAAAGTCGTCATCGATAACCCTGAGCACACCTGCATTGGCATCAAGTTCAATAACATCGCCATCGCGCAATTTCGCTATCGGCCCCTGATCGAGCGCCTCGGGTGAAAGGTGGATGGCGGCCGGGACTTTACCTGAAGCACCAGACATACGGCCATCGGTCACCAGCGCAACGTTAAAACCGCGATCCTGCAACAGCCCCAGGTACGGCGTCAATTTATGCAGCTCAGGCATGCCATTGGCTTTGGGGCCCTGGAAACGCACCACGGCAATAAAATCCTTTTCCAGTTCGCCAGCGTCAAATCGGGCCTTGATGTCATTCTGGTGCTCGAATAAAACAGCAGGCGCAACAACAACACGATGCTCCGGTTGCACTGCAGACACTTTTATCACCGAACGTCCCAGGTTCCCGGTTAGCAGTTTAAGGCCGCCCTCTTGGCTAAAAGGCTGGTCACAACAACTCACCACATCCTTATCCAGACTTTCAATGGGACCCTTGCGCCATTCAATTTTATCGCCGTTGTCATGACTGCGAAGAAAAGGCTCATCGCAGTAGCGTGTCATTCCACCCTCACCCATTATGGTTTTGACATTGTCGTGCAGTAAACCTGCTCCCAGCAGCTCGCGAATTAGCAGAGACATTCCACCGGCTGCCTGGAAATGATTCACGTCAGCTTGCCCATTGGGGTAAATACGACACAGCAAGGGCACCACTTCGGACAAATCGGCCATGTCCTGCCAGTTAATAATGACGCCTGCGGCGCGGGCGATCGCTACAATATGGATCGCATGATTGGTAGAGCCGCCAGTGGCCAGTAGGCCCACAATACCGTTAACCAGACTGCGTTCGTCAATAATTTCGCCTACCGGGGTATAGCCTGAGGAGAGCGCCGTTAACTCCACCAATTGTTTAACTGCCGCGCGGGTGAGTTGCTCGCGCAGTGGGGTGCCGGGATTAACAAAGGAACTGCCGGGCAAGTGCAATCCCATCATCTCCATTAGCATTTGATTGCTATTAGCGGTGCCATAGAAAGTACAGGTGCCCGCACTGTGATAGGACTGACTTTCGGCTTCCAGCAGTTCCGCCCTACCCACTTTACCCTCAGCGTAAAGCTGCCTGACTTTAACCTTTTCTACATTGGACAAGCCGGTCAGCATGGGACCGGCGGGGACAAAGACCGCAGGAAGATGACCAAACGCCAGGGCGCCGATCAACAAGCCAGGGACAATCTTGTCACACACGCCCAGGCAAACAACACCATCAAACATATCGTGGGACAGTGCTACGCTGGTGGCCATCGCTATCAGGTCACGACTGAACAGGGACAATTCCATGCCATCGCGGCCTTGAGTAACACCGTCGCACATGGCCGGTACACCACCGGCAAACTGTGCGACCGCGCCTGCCTCTCTGGCAGCTTGCTTTATTATTTCAGGATAGCTTTGAAACGGCTGGTGGGCAGATAGCATATCGTTGTAGGACGAAACGATGGCCAGATTAGCCGACCTATCTACTGCCAATGTAGATTTGTCATGCGCATCCGAAGCCGCATAAGCATGGGCAATATTGCCACAGGAAAGACGAGAGCGCGAAACGCCCTGTTGCCGTGCTGTATGGATTTTATCCAGGTAAGCACTGCGCCCTTTCTGGCTGCGCTCGATAATGCGCTCGGTAACTTTTGCAACTGTGGTATTAATCATTCAACCGCAACCTTTTATCTCTACAGAGTCGGACCGCCACCGGCCGCCAATTGTGAAGGCCGCAGAGGAGAAATTCAAATAAATTAACTTAGTTACCCGATTATCACGATATTTGAGGATAAATCAAGTTCAATTTGTAACTTAATTAAATTATACTGTGACAACTGGCACAGTCACTCCCAGTAACTCATGATGCATGGGAGACTCAAGACTGGCTGGCTGTTTAGCGATAGCATTTTTATACTATTTATCCTTGCACACAGGCTCACCTGAACTGGCGTGAAATCTCTGGCAACAACTCAGTACATAGGCGCGATAGCATGAACTACAGTCTTCTGGCGGAAAAATTCTGGCGCGATGGATACATCATTTTGGATAATTTTTTCAACGACGCGCTAATGAATGAATATCAGGCGCTCATCCTGCAACACTTTGGTGAGGCTCCGGAATTTCTTCATAACGAAGAGTTTTTATCGAAGGCTGCCACGGAGGTGATCCCCTGGTTTCCACAGCAGGAAGGTCTGGATACCTTCGATACAGTGCAGGAAGATCCTCGGCTGCTGGATTTAACAGCGGCACTCCTCGGGTCAGGCTGGAAATCACTCTATTGCATGACAATGTTTTCGATGAAGGGTACCAAAGGGCAGGCATGGCATCAGGATTGTGCGCCCGATGATGCAGCAGTATTTAATGTCAATCGACTGGTTTATACAGAAGATATTTCCCCGGCTATCGGTGGTCAAACTATTGTCATTCCGGGTTCACATCGTCGAGGAGAACTAACCGTTGGGCCGGTCGATGAGGATTTCGCTGACCAGGTTACCCTTACTCCCACTAAAGGTACGCTGATAATGCTGCACGGGCATACCTGGCACCGAGTGTTACCTGTTACCGGGCGGTATCGTGTATCCACCAATTACCGCTGTTGTCCACAGGGTACGCCGGAGGATGTCACTGATATTTGTGTCTACCGGAATATGAGATACCGCTTCGAGACAAATACGGTGGTACAAGACCGCCTTACCACCCGAGAATAGACGCGCTGCTTCAGTGATCAAATCTAACAACCATCAGCCGAATGTGCAGTTGGTTCAGGATGCGACTGCAACACCATTTTTTGGCATAGTGTATTTGATTTCGGCTGGCTGTCATGCTCCGAACTCCCACAAGGCAACAGCAAAAGACGCTGCGATAGGTTACAATTATTTCCTTTTACGCTCCTCATACCGTCAAGGACATTTACCTACCCATATGCATGACCCCAAGGAATTTCGCGTTGATATAGGCGATGTTGAGCTATCTGTTGTCGAGTGGCCCGGAGAAGGCGACCCGGTGTTGTTACTGCATGCAACAGGTTTCCACAGTCGCTGCTGGAACCAGGTCGTCAAGCACCTGCCCGGCCGCCATATTTACGCTGTAGACCTGCGTTTTCACGGCGGCAGTGGCGACGCGGGTGACGTCGACTGGGATATTTTGACCGACGATATTCGCATTCTGATGGAGCAGCTGGATTTGAAGGATGTGGTCGGCGTCGGGCACTCTATTGGGGGACACTTAATAGCCAGGGCTGCAGCTCATGCACCGGAGCGTTTCAAACACCTGCTGTTGATAGACCCAGTGATCATGTCACATGAGCGCTACATGAAAATGCAGGCGTTCACCCAGGGCATCAACGCCGAGGACCACCCGGTAAGCAAGCGCAAAAATCAATGGCGCGATTCACAGGAGATGTTTGATCGTTTCCAGGAGCGCCCTCCTTTCAACACTTGGCAACCGGCTGTATTGCGCGACTATTGCGACTATGCGCTGCGTCCCGCAGACGATGATGCCATGCGGCAACTGGCCTGCGACCCCATCAATGAAGCTTCTGTCTACCTCAATCAAAAAGGCAATGAGGCGATCCACAACGAGCTGGGGAAGATCAGCACGCCGGTCACGTTATTAAGGGCGCCACCTGCCGATGATCCGGCATCAGATTTTAGCGCGTCGCCTACCTGGCCCGGACTGGCCAGCGCACTGCTCAATTGCGAGGAAATATACCTGCCCGATTTAAATCACTTTATACCCATGCAGGATCCGGCTATGGTGGCCACACACATTCAGGCTGCACTGACTGAATAATCCAGTTAAAAAGCAGCGCAAGAGCATCACGTCATTGATCACCAGCGCGCCGTTGTTTTTTGACAGCTAGCGCCCAAGCTGAGAATTTTTTTGCGTATTTTCCTCATCCTGCTTACTCTCTCGCTGGTCCTGTTTGCCTACCCTATATGGCAACTTGGGGAGTGGCTGCAGTTATCGCCCTACACCAATGCCCTGGTCACAGCGCCATTTTTTCTATCGCAGGTCATTGCGCGCATTGTCCTGCGCCATCGCACCGGGAAACTGGCTTACCTTTTGCGAGGTTCGGCAGATTTTTTCCTCGGCCTGTCACCGGTCATTTTGCTACAAGTGATTGGCGCTCAAATCTGCCTTGCCCTGTTTGATTGGCCACAGGCAAACATGGCATTTTTTATACTAACAAGTACCGGCCTGGTGGCCATCTGGGGTTTATGGAAGGCCTGGCGGCCGGATATTGTTGTGGTAGCGCTATCGTCGAAAAAAATTCAGCAGCCGATACGCTTTGCACAAATATCAGATGTCCACATAGGCTCACGAACGTCCCGCTTTCTCAACAATATCGTGCAGACAATTATTGTGCAGAATCCGGATTTTTTGTGCATCACCGGTGATTTCATCGACCAACGGGGTATATCGCTGGAGAAACTGCAGTCGCTGACACAGCTGAAATGCCCGATCTATTATTGCATCGGCAACCATGAACGCTATGAAGACCTGGAGCAGATCGTCCAGCGACTCTCTAGCCTGGGTGTAGAGGTATTAAGAAATCGATCGCTGGAAGTTAATGGCCTGCAATTTATCGGCATAGATGACCACGGCGACCCAAAGCAGGTGGCCAGGGTATTGCCCTTCATTGACGTGAGAGACGATCTTTACAGCATTCTGCTTTACCACCGTCCACATGGGTTGGAGGATGCCCAACAGCACGGCATTGACCTGAAGTTATCAGGGCACACCCATGCCGGCCAGATTGTGCCGTTTCATTTGGCGGTGAATAAGGTTTTTGAATTCAGGAAGGGCTTGCATCAGTTCAAGGACACCTATCTTTATGTTAACGAAGGCACCGGCACGTGGGGCCCAACCCTGCGTCTGGGCACCCGCAGTGAAATCACTATTTTTGAATTATCACCCACCACTGGACACTGCTCATAGCAGTTGACCAATCGGGATAACTAGTTCCAAATAGCGCACCACACCTAACAGAGGTCACAAAACAATGAGCAACGGATTTACCGAACAAGATGTTCCCAGCCAGAATGGCAAGACGATTGTCATTACCGGTGCAAACACAGGGCTTGGCTATGAAGCCGCAAGGGTTCTTTCAGCAAAAGGCGCACGAGTAGTAATCGCCTGCCGCTCAGAGCAAAAAGCCCATGATGCAATTGCCAGAATCGAGAAAGCAAATGGCAAGGTTGATGTGGCGTATGTAGCACTGGATCTGGGCGACCTGGCTTCAGTGCGCAGCTGCGCGCAAGAGCTACAGTCAGAGGCCAATATAGATATCTTGATCAACAACGCCGGCATCATGATTCCGCCCTATGAGCTGACCAAAGATGGTTTTGAATCACAGTTCGGGGTAAACCACCTGGGGCCATTCGCCCTCACCGGCCTGCTGTTGGACAAGTTGAGCAAATCTGCTGCTCCGCGGGTAGTCAATACCAGCAGCATCGCCCATCGCTCGGGAAAAATGCGCTTCGACGATATCAATGCCGAGAAGGGCTATAACACCATTGCGCGTTACGGCATGAGCAAAATAGCCAACCTGCTATTTTCTTATGAATTGCAGCGCCGCCTGGATGCTGCTGGCTCGTCTACTATCTCGGTCGCCTGCCATCCCGGTATCGCCGATACCGAGCTCTCTCGCTACGCTCCAGGGTTCCTCAAAATTTTCTTGCCCCTTGCCCGGCCCTTGTTCAATTCGGCTGCCAGCGGCGCCTGGCCAACGTTGTGCGCGGCCACATCGCCCAATGTTGCCGGCGGAGACTATATTGGACCCACCAAGCGCAGAGAGACAGCCGGCCCGGCAGTAAAAGTACGCTCCACCCGCCCCAGTCACGACGAAGCTGTGGCAAAGCGCCTGTGGGATTTATCGATTGCAATGACCGGTGTCGATCCTGGCATTTAGCCAGTACCGTCCGCTATGGTAGTAGCGCTCGCTGCTACCATAGCCTTGTTACAGCAAAGTATGCCGCATAGATTAATCGCCGCTTGCGCCGTAGGTGCCCCCAAAGGCTTCGACAAAAGCATCCAGGTCAGCTGCAGGGAGATCATTGATACCGGCTGCCGCCGCGCGACCACCTCCGGTGGGAAACTGCATACAAAGCTCTGCCGCGCCGCGCTTGTCGCTCAGCGGTGCGCGCACACTGACCAGATAGTTGCCATTGTCTTTTTCGGTCAGGACCGCGTGGGCACGCTCCGGACTACCGGTAGCCAGGTCATTGCTGAAAACACCACTTACACGCCTGGCCCAGGCCACATTGGGTAAAGTGAATACCGCGGTGCCTGCGCTGACATGCGTGGGCTTGAGTGATGCCGCCAGGTGCATGTCTTCTTTATAGCCGGTCTGCAGCATCTCGAAGTCTTGCGAACCACGAATAAATTCCAGTGGTGCTCGTGCCTCGTATAACTTCAGGTACAGTACCTGCGGATCGAAGTGCAGATCCTCAATCGCAGGGCCATAACCATTGTAGTTAATGTAGGTGCCAAGCTCTTCCAGCAAAGAAAGATCCGCCGCTGAAATATCCAGCGACCTGGCCAGCGCACGCGCAGTATCGTGCAAATTATCACCGAATGCGCCGGTAATCGCCCAGTCAACATAAGCACCCTGTAAATGACCGTTTACCAATACGGCGGTGCAAACATCAGGTGCCTCATTGATAAGTGCAGTCAGGTTGGCGTGGTCCGGTATCTCTCCGGCGAAATGATGGTCTACATAAAATACTTTGGCCTCATTCGCCAAAGCCTGATCCAGCGCAGCCTTGTTCTTATCCATCGATA
>JBALVO010000106.1:0-13357 GCA_036961445.1 Halioglobus sp. | reverse complement strand
TGTGCAGATCAATAAAGCCGGGGGTCACAATCTTGCCAGCGGCATCAATCACCTGGGCTGCTTCACCGTCACAAGCACCCATTTCAACAATCACGCCGCCGCGAACCGCAACATTGGTGGCAATGGGGTCGTTACCTTCGCCATCAAAAACCAGGCCGTTGGTGATTTTAAGATCGTAATTCATTGGGGTCTCCCGCGCGGTTGCCCGCTTTACAATTCTGCTCAAAAAGTGTGCAAATTCTAGGGTTGAAAGTGGCCAAAAACAAAGGTCTATACAGGCCAAGTTGGGTGATAAGTGGCCCGGGGGAGATCCAGTTTGAGCCGTACTGCGCCCTGTCACACAATGTGGTTATTCCCAACGAGAACGCCGGCAGCGATACTCTCACGGTGAGCACATTAACTGAGATTGACAACGAGCGACTTTGGCAGCGCCATAAAACGATGGCGGGTTTTGACGACCCGGCCAATCAGTGACAACCCTACCTCGACCTGCACTCCTTGGAGCTTGTTGTATGGGCGCCTTTGGTGCCCTGATCTTTCTTGCGCTGCCGCTGCTTGTAGGCCTGATGGTGGAGCAACGGGGCCTGACCGGTCAACGAGCGGGCACCATGGCGAGTGCGTATTTCGCCACCTACTTCCTCGCCAGCGGCTCCGCCTTTCTGTGGCTGCACCGAGTGAGCGCCAAAATCATCGGGGCCATTGCCTATCTTTTAATGGCATGTGGCCTTGCCACAGGGGCCGCCGACAATTCCACCATGGCGCTTGGCTGCGGCTTTGCGCTGGCGGGGCTGGGTGGCGGACTGTTATTCAGTCTGGCGGTAGACATTATCGCTGGCGGACGGAATTCAGATAAGAACTTCGGCTGGTTACTGGCAACACAGCAGCTCCTCGCCGCCAGTTTTCTCTATCTGACCCCGGGCTTGAGCCTGGAAGCGGTACTCCTGGCCGTGGCCGGTCTTTGCTTACTGATGTTACCGGGCCTGTTGTGGCTGGATCGTCCTCCCAGGACACAACAAATTTCAACTACCGCGAAACAAGGCCCCAATGGTGATTCCAGGATGGCTCTGTCTGCGCTGGCTATAAATTTTATGGCACTGTCGGCTCTATGGGCCTTTGTCGAGCGTATTGGTTCGGAATCGGGCCTGGAGTCTGGCGAGTTGGGCTTTGCCCTGTCGCTATCAATGCTCGGCGGTCTCACCGGCGCCTTACTGGTGGCTCTGGTGGGAAAGCGGTGGGGTCGGCAGCTTCCTCTGTGGTCTTGTGGCGCCTTGTTTATTGGGCTGTGCATGGCCTACCGCCTGGACCTGAATCTGGGTCTGTATGTGGTGCTGACCTGCGCACTGTCCTTTGCCTGGAACGTGGTATTGGCTTACCAGATGGGCGTGATCGCAGCGCTAGATACCACCGGCACGCAAGCGTCTCTGATCCCCGCCGCCCAGGGCGCGGGAGCCATGCTGGGCCCGTCACTGGGCGGCTGGCTGATAACCGGCGCCGGGTATTCACAGCTGCTGACGGTTGTGGCTGGGCTGGTTTTACTGAGTATCGCGGCCTTCTCAGCCCTTGCATTACGGGCCTCTCAGGTGGATAACCACTAAAGGGTACGCGCCGATTCAATGGAACGTAATAGTATCTGTTCACACCATAACAGCGAACCGGTAGGAGATACCCAATGAACTTCAAGCGAAGCACCCTCGCGACAGCAACCGGCCTTATTGTGGCTGCGATAGCAGTCACCTCTCAGGCGCAGCCCGTTCTCGAAGAAGTGATCGTAACTGCCCAGAAAAAATCCGCTTCCGTTAACGACGTGCCTATTACCATGACCGCTCTGAGCACTAACGACATCCGCAATCTCGGCATTACGGATGCCATGGACGTGGAGGCTTTCGCCACGAATATTGACATCAAGGGCACCATCGGCGGCACCAACCCCGCCATCACCATTCGCGGTATTGGTCTCAACGACTTCAACGCCAACAACAACCCGGCGGTGGGTGTGTACATAGACGAAGTTTTCCTGGTCTCCGCTGGAATGCTCAACTTCAGCACCTTCGACATAGAGCGTATTGAGGTTCTAAAAGGCCCGCAAGGTACTCTCTATGGACGCAACTCCACGGGCGGTGCACTCAACTATTTCACTGCCAAGCCCGATTTCGAACCCTCGGGTTATATCAGCCTGACCGCGGGTGATTACGAACTTTTCGAAGCGGAAGGCGCCTACGGCAACGCCATCAACGACAACTGGGCCTACCGCGTGGCGGGCAAATGGTCCGACCAGGGCGAGAACTACATAGACAATGTACTGGGAGATGATTTCGACGGCTCCGACATGACCTCGGGTCGTATCGCCCTGCGCTACCAGGGTGATCAACTCCTATTCGATACCAGCCTGACATTGGGCAGCCAGAGCGTGGGCTTTACCCCGTTCAAAAACCGGGGTTACGCTGACATCAATGACCCCAACCTGATTGCCCGCTGCCCTTCTGCTGCGAGCGGCAATCCGACTCAGGATTTCAGTTGTGTTTCCCAGCTGCTGGGTGTAGACGGTACATTTTTTAATGTCGACGTTGAAAGCTTTCCCAATCAGGATTTTGAGGAAGCCACCTACGCTAATAATCTCGACACCCCTACCACTGACACCGATTCGGTATTCTGGGTAGGCCGCTTCGATTACGAAATGGGCGACAACGGCACCTTCACCTCGGTAACCAGCTACGGTGACATAGAGCGCGACTATGCCGACTCGGTGTACGGCTCCCTGCAGGGCTATCACTACTTTGACGCCGCCCGTGAAGAGACCATCGAACAGATCACCCAGGAATTACGCTACAGCCATGTCACCGATTCGCTCACCTGGACTACCGGTGTGTTCTATTCCTATGACGAGGTCACTTCAGACGCCAATATCGATGCCAGCGACAGCCTCGCCACTATGTACTTTATCGATTACGAACAGGAGACCACCGCCGCAGCGCTGTTCTCCCAGTTTGAATATAGCTTCAGCGACACCTGGAGCGCCGAGCTGGGTCTTCGCTACTCCTGGGAAGAGCGGGATTTCGTGGGTGGCACTACCGACCTCAACCCCTTCGACCAGAGTGTAATTCTCTATTTGCCGCCAGAGTTTGGCGGCTTCGGTTTACCGCCTGAATTCACCGGCCCACTACCGCTGACTGCCGGCACCAGGTTCAAGTTTGACGACGACAATGTCTCCTGGCGCGTCGGTTTGAACTGGCGGCCAGATGACAACTGGTTGATCTTCGGTAACGTCAGTACGGGCTTCAAGAGCGGGATCGTATTCTCCGATATCAGTTTCGTTCCTGAAGACATGGGTCCCCTGGAGCCGGAAGAACTACTGGCCTACGAACTGGGATTCAAGGGCACTCTCGCCGGGGGCAGCGTGCAGTTCAACGGCGCGGTGTTCCTCTATGACTACGAGGACATCCAGACCCAGGTCCCCACCGCACTGGCCCTCACCTTCGCCAATGCCGAGGAGGCCGAAGTTACCGGAGCCGAGCTGGAGTTGAACTGGCTGCCAGTAGAAGGACTAAATCTGCGCGCCGGTATCAGCTGGCTGGACTCTGAGCTGGACTCACCGGGGCTGGACGATAACCTGCTGCCCAACGCAGCCGAGTTGCAGTACAACCTGATCGCGCGCTACGACCTGATGCTGAGTAACGGCATGGGCATCGGTCTGCAGGCAGATATGAAGTACTCCGACGAGATGTTCAAGGAAGCGACCAACGACGTACTGGCCCAGAGTGATGATTACACCGTATACAACGCCAGGATCAGCCTGCACGGAGTCGACGACAGCTGGCAGTTAGCTCTCTGGGGCAAGAACCTGGGTAACGAGGATTACCTGGAGCATACCTTCGTGACTTCTTTCTTCACGATCACTGCTGATCTGTACGGCGCTCCGCGAACTTACGGCGCGACCCTCAGCTACAATTTCTGATCCTCTGGCAAAGCGTTTTTGACGGCGGGCCTCTGGTCCGCCTTTTTTTTGTCTCAAGGCTTGCGGGTGATTTCCAGGTAATGGGTAAGCGGGTCGATGTCTGCGTCGAAGGGCACCATGGAGATCGCCTCCAGAAATAACGAAAACAGTTCCGCCTGGGAAGAGATATCGAGCTTCACGTGAAAGCGTTTGTTGAATACCTTGACCGTATCCAGGCTTATTTCCAGTAATTGCGCGATGGACTTGTTGGAGTGCCCCTGCAGAATCAGCTGCACCACCTCACATTCGCGTTTACTCAGATGATCCTTACCAAAATTGCGGAATGCCCTGTCGAGCGGCGCGGCAAAGTTGATCTGTCCATCATCTGCGGATTGCTGGCGGTGACATAGCGCCGAGAGCACCGGCAAAGCTGACTGTAACTCTGACAGACGGGCAATGTCCCTCACCCCGTCACCGCGGCGGCTACCGAGGGACATCAACAAAGCGTGATCCCCATCCAAATTGATCAACAGGCCGCATTCGTCCACCAATGCAGTCTTGGCATAGTAGCTGCGGTAATACTCGCTATCAAAAAAATTATCTGGCGCCAGGTCTGCCAGCGGATAGATACCATCGGGAGAGCGGTTAAGGAACAGTGCGTAGTAGGGGTCAAGCAGATAGGCACCGCCAAACCAGGCGGCCTTGGTACTTTCGGTATGCTCTTCCGGCAAGTCGTCATACAGATGAATAGGCCGGTGGTCCTTGCTCAGCCAGACCACCATGGTGCTCTGGTAACCAGACAGGAACTCGCAGCCACGGCAGAAGCTCTGGTAAAAATCCTGATGTGCCAGCGCATTGACCATAGCGGCGACGTGGGTTTGCCACTCGGCGCTGGCCAGGTTACTTACCGCCACATTTTGCTCCCCGGAAGTTCGTCTAGCCACTGTACCCACTCGGGGTAATGGGCGTCAAACGGCATGCTGCCTACTATGCGTGAAAGCATAATTGTTCACGGAGAAAACCCATGCCCTCAGCAACCAGCAACTCCTCTATCTGGGAAATGGACCGCAACCATTTTATCCACCCCTACACTGACTACTCGGTATTCGCCAATGAGGGTAGCCAGATCATCAGCAGTGCCTCAGGGGTCACCGTAACCGATGACAAGGGCCGGGATTACCTGGATGCCATCGCTGGTCTGTGGTGCGTTAATATCGGCCACGGTCGCGAGGAAATGGCCGATGCCATACGCGATCAGGTATTGAAAATGCAGTACTACAACCCCTTCGGCCACAGCACCAATGAGCCGGCCGCCAAGCTGGCGGCTAAGCTGGCCGCGCTTGCACCTGAGGGTCTCAATCACGTGTTTTACAGTACCGGCGGCTCCACCGCCAACGATGTTGCCGCGCGCCTGGCCCACTTCTACTTTGCCCAGCGCGGTATGCCACAGAAAAGGAAAATACTCTCTCGACTGGATGGCTACCATGGCAGCACCTACTTCGCCGCCAACCTCACCGGCATTCACGGCACCAAGATTGGCTTCAACAAAATTGCCGAGGACATGATTCACCACCTTTCCGCCGCCAACATGTATCGAGCACCCGCTGGTATGGACGAAGCAGCTTACTGCGATTTCCTGGTGCAGGAACTGGAAATGCGGATCGAACAGTTGGGTGCAGACAATGTCGCCGCCTTTTTTGCCGAGCCTGTGATGGGCGCCGGTGGCGTGCTGGTTGCGCCGCAGGGTTACCATAGGCGCGTGAAAGAGGTCTGCGCCGCCAACGAAATCCTCTTTATTGCCGACGAGGTCGTCACCGCCTTTGGACGCCTCGGCGAGTGGTTTGCGTCAGAAAGCCTCTACGACTGCGTGCCCGATATGATTGTCAGCGCCAAGGGCATCAGCTCTGGTTATATTCCGCTGGGCGCCACCCTGGTTGCCGATCACATATATGACGAAATCGCCCGCCCCCAGGTGGAGGGCGGCACCCTCAGTATGGGCTTTACCTATTCCGGCCATGCCGTGGCCTGCGCAGCTGCCCTGAAAAATATTGAGATCATAGAGCGAGAAAATATTTGCCAACATGTTCGCGATACCGGCCCCACCCTGCTGAAGGAGCTGGAAGTGCTCAAAGAACTGCCTATTGTCGGTGATGTGCGCGGCAGCCACTACATGGTGGGTATCGAACTGGTAGCGAACAAAACAACAAAAGCGGGATTCGACGGCTCTGTCAGCTCTGCCCAGCGCGTGTTCAAACGCTGCCTGAACCGCGGGGTGATCGTGCGCCCTGTGGGCAATGTGATCGTGCTCTCTCCCCCGCTAATTTTTCAGGCAGAGCACTGTCGGCAGCTTGCCACTACACTGTATGACAGCATCAGCGAAACAGCAGCGGAGCTGAAAGTGGCCGGCCTGGTAAACGGAGAATGAACATGAACAGCCTGCACGAACTGCCCCAGAACGGTGAACCCAGCAACGAGGTCATGGACAAGATTCGCGGATTCCGCGCCGCCATGACCCCCTCTGAGCGCGGCAAGCTAAGCAGCACCGCCTTTCAGGGCCGCGACGAGATGGGCAAGCTGGTGTACGAATCGTTTATGGAATTCATCGGCTGGAACGGCTTGTTCAGCTTTCAGGAAGCACCGGCGGCGAAGATGGAAAACGATGTGCTGGATATCTGCGTTGGCCTGGTGAGTGGGGGTGAGCAGGGCCGAGCAAATCTCACCTCCGGCGGGACCGAAAGCAATTACTGTGGTCTGCACGCCATGCGCGCCTGGGCCCGGGAGAATCGCCCGGAGATTACCGAGCCGGAAATCGTGGCGCCCTACTCTACCCATTCCACCGTGCACAAAACGGCCAAATACCTGGACCTCAAAGTTGTCACGGTACCGCAGCTGGCAGACCTGACCGCAGACGTTGACGCTCTGGCCGCCGCAATAGGACCCAACACTATCGGTATTGTCGGCTCGGCGCCCAACTGGCCCTATGGCCATGTGGACCCGATCGAGCAGTTCGGTCAACTCGCTATTGAGAAAAACCTGTGGCTGCACGTCGACGCCTGTGTCGGCGCCTACATACTGCCTTTTATGCGAGAATTGGGCGAGGATATTCCTCCCTACGATTTCTCGGTACCCGGCGTGCGCTCCATGTCAGCCGATTTACACAAATACGGCTATGCCCCCAAACCCTGCTCCACCGTGCTCTGGCGCTCGCAGGAGGAACAGTCCTACCACTATGTACCGATCACCGAATGGGCCTGTGGTTTATACCTGTCACAGAGTTTTATCGGCAGCCGACCCATGGGACCGGTAGCGGGCATCTGGGCACTGATGCACTACTGGGGACGTGAAGGCTATCTGGAAAATGCGCGCAATCTCCTGCATATCAAGCGCTCCATCAGCGAGGCTTGCGAGCGCATCCAGGGATTGCGCACCTGGCAGACCCAGGGCCCATTGATGATGATTGCCTCTGACGATTTCAATATCGCGCTGGTGGTGGGCGGCATGGAAGAAAAGGGCTGGCGCCTGCTGGGAGTAAATAATCCCCCGGCAATCCATCTCACGCTGGATGTCATGGAGGAGAAGGACCTGCAACGCTTTGTCGGCGACCTCGATGAAGTCTGCGAACGAATTCGCTCCGGCGAGTTGCAGCAGGAAGGACTGCTAAGCTACGGTGGCGTAGGCGCCGAGGAAACGGCCCCCAAGTGGTTATTGAGCGCGGTAGAAATCATGGAGAAGAAAGCTAATGGCTGAGTTGCTGACTGGCAAGGTTGCCATCGTTACCGGCGCGGCACACCCCCGGGGGATCGGTCGGGCTATCTATAACGCCCTGTCGGCTCACGGAGCGACCGTGGTCGGCAGCGACCTTGAAAGCGCTGAAGGGCTTACCGATATCGACGGCATTGGCTGCGATGTAACCGACCCCGCGCAATGTGCGCGCCTGATTGAAATTGTTCAGGAGAAGCACGGCCAACTCGATGTCGTGGTCAACAATGCCGGTGTCGGCGTTGGCTCAGGTGACTTCCTCAAGACCACCGACCGCGAGTGGGATATCAGCCTGGCAGTCAATCTGCGCGGCCCCGTCAACATCTGCCGTGCGGCAATACCGGCAATGCTTGAGAGCGGCGGCAGCATTATCAACGTGGCCTCGTTGGCGGGAATCGGTGCGATGGAAGCCATTCCACCGTGTTATACCGCAAGTAAGTTCGCCGTGGTGGGCCTGACTAAACAGCTGTCGCTGCAATACGCGCCGAATAATATCCGCGTGAACGCGCTCTGCCCCGGATCCATCGTTACCCAAATGCACCAGGGCAGCATGGCCCTGCTGGCAGAGGCCAACAACATCACACCCGAGCAAGCGCAACAACTGGAAAACGCCAACATCGCCCTGGGCCGGTCCGGCCAGCCCGAGGAAGTGGGCAATAGCGCGGTGTATCTGGCCAGCGATCTGGCCAGCTATGTCACCGGTGTAGCACTGCCCGTGGCTGGCGGCATGGTACCGGGATTATAGGAAACTGACATGGCAAAACTTACAGCCGAACAATTGGAAAAATATCGCGCCGTGGATCGCGCGGCCTTCGATTTCGCCGATGAAACCGTGGCCGCCTTTTTTGCCCGCGCCGCCGATCAGGGCTACAGCCTGGATACCACCGGTTTTCTGCAACACCCGGGATTCTTTCAGGCACCCTATCGCCGCAGCGGCGAGGGTGCGGATATCGCCATGGTGGGCAGCCCCCTGGATCTGGGCGCGATAGGCCTGGCGGGAACACGACACGGCCCCAAGGCTGTGCGGGAACACAGCCGCAACTACGGTCCGATCAACGACCACACCGGCAACATCCCCTTCGACCAATGCAGTGTGATCGACTACGGCGATGTCGACTGGTCTGCCACGGATTTACAGACCCGGCTGGAAGACATTTACCGGGTGTTCCTCGAACTGGGCAACGCCGGCTGTTACACACTGAACTGCGGTGGCGAACACACCACCACCTTCGGCGCTTTGAAAGGTCTCAGTGAAGCCCACAACGACAGTTTTGGGGTGATCCATATCGACGCTCATTCGGACACCATGGCCAGTTGGGGCGGTGACCGGGTCAACGATGGCTCAATCTTCCGCCAGGCGGTTTTGCACGGCTTTATCGACCCCGAACGCACCGTGCAGATAGGTATTCGAGGGCGCTCCAATTTTCTCTGGGAGTTCTCCCACGACAGTGGCATGACCGTAATTTACGCCGACGAAGTGTTCGAGAAAGGTACGCAATACGTAATCGACAAAGCGCGGGAAATCGTCGGTAAAGAGAAAACCTATTTTTCCTTCGATGTCGACGGCCTGGACAGCGCCTATATGATGGGCACCACCGGACCGGAACCCTTCGGCCTGACACCCAGGCAGGTACGGGAGATTATCTTCGGTGCCAGAGGCCTGAATATTATTGGTGCCGACATGGTGGAACTCAATCCCAACCGTGATCCCGACGGAAAATACAGCCACGTAGCCGCAGCCCTGTTTTATGAGCTGCTATGCCTGCTGGCAGATTGTCGCAGTGAAAGGAGCAACTGCGGTCAGACAAACTGGAGCTAAGCCGCTACTGGGCAATCCACTCCAGCTGCTCATTGGTAAAGCCCAGGCCCATACCCCCATCCACATCAATCACCTGACCGTTCACATAGGCGGCGTCGTCGGCCGCCAGAAAATGAAACACCGCGGCCACCTCTTCCGGCTCCGCGATGCGACCCGCGGCCGTTGAGGTACGGCCAATTTTTTCAAACAGTTCGACATCCTTCGCCGCCATGGGCGTGCGAATAAACGCAGGTGCTACCGCGTTCACGCGTATACGGCGCGGCGCGAGTTCCAGTGCCGACATCCGGGTGAGAGTGACCACCGAGGCCTTGCTGGCTGAATAGGGGCCGGACCCGGGAAACATCAAGCTGGCACCCAGTGATGCCGTATTAATAATACTGCCGCCATCATTCATATGGCGTGGACCATACTTCAGGCCGTTTAACACGCCAATGGTATTGATCTCGAACAACCTGCGGGTAAGCGCCTCATCGCTGTCTTCAATGGTGACACCGTCTTCGCCGCCAATACCGGCGTTGTTGACCAGAACATCCAGCTGCCCCAGGGTCTGCACCGCATCGGCCAGACAGGCCTGCATGCTGACCGAATCGGATACATCGAGCTGGTAAAACGCGAAACCGTGCTCCTCGGCGAGGGCGGTACCATCTTGCAGATCCGCAATGGCTACTCTCGCACCGGCGGCGGCAAAACGCCTGGCCACTTCCAGGCCGAGACCACTGGCACCACCTGTTACAAGCGCGACCTTATTCGCTAGAGAAAACATAGGAACTCCTGATAAGTAATTCTAGAAATAACTTTGTACATCACACCGCGTGCCGCCAATCAGCTTACTGAGGCTTTGCATGCTGCGTTCATTAATCACCGGCAATATCACTGGCAGGATCCGCTGCATCTCCTCGCCGGCGATATCATCACAGTAAATCTGCCAGCTCATAACGCCGCTGTCGGGCCCGGTTTCCTCCACCTCGATTTGAGCCACGTAGTCCTTGATCGGGAAATCCTCTCCCCGGGCAAGATAGACATAGCGGCGCGGCGGATCCCAGTGCAGAATCTCTTCAAACACATCGCCGAAGAACGTAAATTCCACATTGAAGGTCTGCTCCTCCCCTGCCACCTTGGGATGCATTTTTACCTGCTTGGCCAACAGGTACCAATCGGTAATGCGCTCGGGGTCACCCATGATTTCAAACACCTCGTCGGCGCTGTGACCGCTATAAGTAATGCGCGCGTCCATGCGCAACGTGGCAGAGGTGTAGGGGCTAAGATCAAAAACTTTGGTGCTCATCGACAACTTCCCATTAAATAGTTTGAGTTTTGGATTTTTCAATTGCCAGTGCGACATAGAGGGTGAGTAAGGTACCCAGCGCGATCAGTCCCGACATGGCCAACAGTACCGGGCCGTCCTGCTGGCGCAGTGCACCGAAGATAGCCGGGCCGCTGGCCGACCCGACCGCCAGCGCAAAGGACATCAGGCCGGACATACGGCCATTGCCATCGGCAGCGGCCACCAGCGCCATGATGTAGGTGATTGCGAAGTAGTAGGCCATGGGCAGAACGGTTAACACCAACGCATAGGCGGCCCTTGTTATCTCACCGGAAAAGGCAAAGATCGACAGCAACGCCAAAGTAATACTGAACAGTATCGGTCGTATCCAACCAAACCGATCGCCCAGGCATGCAGCCAGCAAAGGGCCAAGTCCGGAGGTAATCAAACCCACCGCCAGCCAACGGTTGGTGAACGCGCTCTCGAAACCCGTATCAGTGGCGATACGTTCGAGAAATACCCAGATGCCGGCAAAGCCTGCAAAACTGACGCCCAGTGCCGACAACGCCAGGACACCGAGGACAACACTGCCGTGAGGCGAGCCCTCCTCTCCCGACTCGGAACCCGATGATGGCAGCGCAAAACAAACCGTTCCGCACACCAGGACAACCACCAAAATGGCTAGCACCAGGCCGTTCATATCCGAGCCAATCAACCATCCCAGAGAGATCAACACCAGCACACCAGCAGGTACCAATTGCTCCACCGTAAGCTTCAACGCAAACACGCGCTCGGTATGCACCATATCCGAAGCCAGAGTCAGGCTAATAGGAAACAGCAGCCCCGCGCCAATGCCCACCGCCGCAATCGACCACTGGGCAGTGGCGTAATCATCCGCAGACAAGGTTACAAGCAGAGACAACAACATCAAGCTAAAACCCGCCAGCGCCGTTCGTCGCCAGTTCCAGCGCCGTATCCACAGGGGAGAGGCCAGTGCCACGATAGCGTAGGTGGAGAAATACGCCGTAGCAATCAGCCCGCTCTGCAAGTCATCCAGCGAGAAACGTTCTGCCATAGTGCCCACCAGCACCGGCATCACGGCGAAAACGATTATCGCCGCCGTGCCTGCACCGGCAGCGGCGGCGATGGTGGCAGGCCTAGCTGGCAGCAAACTCATCTCGCAGGGATTGCTCATTCAGGCCGTACTGGCCGGCGATATTGACGAAGAAGGGATCCCAGTGGTTTTCCAGTACCTCCACCGTCTCGGCGCCCTGCTGTAGGAACTCGTAGCCCTTGGCCCCCGGCACCCGCACACTGTGACCGGGGCGCGGCGGACAATTCACAATAGAAGACACATAGGCATCCGAGCGGGCTTTCACCGCCTCGATGGAACCAAATTTCGCGGGATTGATGCACACATAATAGCTACCCCCCACGGAGGGCTGGGAGGCATCGGCCTCACCGCCCATAATTGCCTCTACCGTGGGCAGTTGCGTTGACGGTACACCCAGGGGATTAGCAATCGCCGCCAGGGATTCGTTCCACATGTTCAGGGCGTAAGTGCGCGGTTCGGCGAGTTGGCCCGCCGCAGAACAGCCCCAAACCCTGCCATAACCCTCTACCGGTTCGGCGTAGGCAGAGGCATCGTCACTCAGCTCACCGCTCTCGGGATCAATCAGCCACTTGCCCTTCATAGGTTTGTTCTGCAAGGCCGCTTCCGACACGTCGGCATCGTAGAACTCCGCCAGGGCAATGCTGGTCCATATCGGCGCTTCTACGCCTGCCGGGCATATCGCGTCAAAGGGCGGGCATGAAAGCCGATTGTGCATACCACCAAAAGGCGCTGCCAGCGGCACGCTGTTATTAGAGGCAAAGGCCATCATGTCTTGCTCGAAGGCCTTGTAGACATAGCCTGCAAAGCTCCCCGCGTCGTTGTGGTTACCGCCAAAGGCAATGGCAATACCGAACTCCCGCGCCTTCTCTATCGCCTTGTCAGTCATGATGTTCATACACCAATAGCCACTGGAACGATGGCCGTCCACCGTGACCCAGGTGGGACCCTCATCCACAATCTCTGGCGTGGCCTCAATATCCAGGAGGCCCATTTTGAGCACTGCATCCAGCGCCTCATAAACCCCCAAACCCTGGTTCAGTTTGCCCTGCTTGTGGGCAAAACAGATGCCCTCTGCCACGTAATGGGCGTGTTCTTCAATAGCTCCGGCGGCCATCCACACGCGTTTGATAGCGAAATAGAGGAATTGAATGTTCTCGCGACGCGTTGCTGACATAGTCTTCCCGGGCTCTGGCTTTCTTTATTGGTTGGGCCTTAGTGTAGTTGCTGGCGCAAAAGCGCGGATATACCCCCTATTGGGGACGATAATCCTGCCCGTGGCACCTCGCACACCCCCAGAGATGCCCTGTTGGGGGAGAACTGGCCCCTGCAGGTGGGTTGCAGTCCGCCCAAATCGGCAAAATTCCCGCGCGCGCGCACTTAAACAAGGTTACAATGCCCGCTCACATTTGGGGGCGTTACGGATTCGACGACGGTTGCAAACCCTAAGGTGCATGTCGTGATGGTAGCCAA
>JBALVO010000105.1:9048-13814 GCA_036961445.1 Halioglobus sp. | reverse complement strand
AGCTCCGCCGCGCCATAGACGAAAATTGCACCGATCACGAGGGCAAAAAAATCAAAGATAGTCCAGTCTGAGAAGGTGCGCAGCTCCCAGCCAACCCACCATAGCTGCAGTATGAAGAGCATGATACAGACGCCCCACAATGCTGTTGCCCAATGAAAGGTGACGCGCCTATGAGCACGAACCAGTCCTGCGACAGAGCTAAGCAGTCGAGTGATGGCCAAGCCGAGTATGATAGAGACTGCGATAAAGACGTATTCGTGTTGGGTCATACGATGATCATGCCTTTTATAGCGCTATAAAGCGATGTATAGCTGCGATGATAAAGGTCACTGCCAGGCGAAAGCGGCTCTTTTTTTCTTAACTACATGACTGTGACATTACCCTGAGATAACGCATAAGCAGTATTACATGTGGCGTCTATTGGCCAGAATGGCGAGATTGCAGACGTGTATCTACAGGCTCAGGGGGGATAGACCCGGCTGCACGAGGAGGGGTAAACTGTTTTTTCACCCCCTCCAAGGAATTTAGTTTGCCACTCCCTCAGCTCTATATCTTTCCGATTTCTCACTACTGTGAAAAAGCTCGCTGGGCCCTGGATTATTTAGACGTAGACTACAACCTGCATTGTTTGGCGCCAGGCATACACGCCGATCTGACTGCTGAACTAGGGGCTAGCGGCACCTCACTTCCGGTCCTTGTCTGCGACGAGGACGTTATTCAAGGCTCACATGAAATCATTGCGTGGGCAGAAAGCAATTCGGGCAGTGGTCGAACTTTGAACCCCGTCGACCTGCCTACAGCTGTTGCAATAGAAAGTCGTCTAAACGAGGTGCTCGGCGTTCATGTACGGCGTATGTACTACTCTGAGGCACTCGTTGAGCACCCCCAAACCGTGTTACCCATCTTTGCCGATTACCTGGTTGATGGTGATGCACAGTTTGTTCGGGACGCCTGGGAATTTATTGTTGCCGCTATGGTGGAGAAAATGGACCTTGGGGCAGATCAGGGGCAAGAGTCCCGGCACATCGTGTTGACGCAGCTTGATTGGCTGGACTCATTGCTTGAAGACGGACGCAGTTACCTTGTAGGTGATCAGTTCTCCCGCGTAGATTTGGCTGCCGCCGCTTTACTGGCGCCTCTGGCCATAGCACCGGAGCATCCTACGTATGGTGGTTTACAGGTGCCACCTGGATTGGCGCAGGATATTGCCGACTGGCAGCAACGCCCTGTGAGTCAGTATGTGGCCGGTATGTATCGACAACACCGTAACGGATAAACTGTGGAGTTATGAAGCCGTTCACTGACTGATATCCCAGAAAATGAACCCTGGCCCTCCACAGATCCAGGCTTGCAGGGTAACCCTAACGCCAGAAGACCAGGGGCATTAAATCCCAGTAAAACAGGACCAGGCATAGCTGCAATGACATAAACAGGGCGACAACATCGCTCAAAAGTGACGCGTTTTTTCGCGACTTAAACCAGTAAAGTATGGCAACCAGCAGCGTCAGCGGCAACAACCCGGTCATTAGCGCGAGTGAAATACTGGCCGCATTCTTGTCCCCAAACTCAAAGAACGGCTGATGCAGATAAAAGTAGACCGGTATCGAGAAACCGAGAAGGCAGGCGACTGGTAAAGCCAGTACTTTCCGTTTATTCGCGTTCCGATTGATAATCCGCAAGAGACCAAAACAAAGGATGTACAGTAGCCCCAGTAATCCGGACACAAGACTGATCCAATAGGCTGCAATTTTGAAGGGCGAGGTCTTGCGAAAGGTGCCCAGGCCATTGGTGAGCAAGATGTCACCCGTTTCATCAACAATAACCCCATGGGACGCTCGACTGCGATCGGTAGCGCGCAGCAAGGCCTGGTTCAAGGGAAGTAGCTCGCGGGTATCCTGCTGCAGGGATCTCATCAGGAGTTTGCCATTGTCGACGCCCAGCCATATGAAATTGAAAACCAGGTCCAGCCATTCGAATTCAGCCATGTTATTTGGCGAGGGCAGGTAAAACCCGGTCAACGCTTCAATATCCATAACCTGAGACTCTGGGTGCTCAAGGGGTGACTCTGCAATTGACAACGCTGCAATAAACAGAGCGACGAACTGCTCGTAGTTCGCAGTCTCGTTATCAGTATTGATCGCGTAGAAGAATCCTTTCCCATCTTCAGGAAACAAACACAAGTACGCTCGAAAACCGATGGTGGTGCCAGGATGGCACAGGCCAATCACCCCGTGACGATCACGAACCGCCAGCGCCAGGCCATGACCAACTTGCAAACCGATATTACTGGCATGGGTATTGTTCGGATACGCCAGCCAGCGCATGAGTTCCGGCTTAATGAAAGGGGTGCCTTGCAGCTGCCCGTCATTGAGCATCAAGGCCATCAGTTTACCTATATCAGGCGCTGTCGTGGTGAATTGCCCGGCTGGGCGCAGGTACATTGGCAGGCTGGCTTGCGGCACGCTGTTTTCAAAATAGCCCATGGCAAGCTTTTTGGAAGCAAACGCACCTTCCTGGGAAACAAATTCAAATGAGCTGTCGGTCATACCCAGCGGCTTCAACAAGTTTTTGTCGAGGTACTTTTCGTATCGTTCACCGACTACGGCCTCTATTACCATGCCCAGAATGGTGTAACCCATATTGGAATAGGAATACTGAGTCCCCGGCATCGACCTGACCGCAAGGAGTTTCTTATCGCTTGGTGGAAAGGCGTCTAGCAAGGGCGTGTCCGGGGTTGGAACAGCACTCATAAATTGCCACATGCGGGTGTTATCTAATCCCGCTGTGTGAGCAAGCAGTGTCCCGACCGTAACAGGCGCAGTCTCGTGCCATGGATTATCTATAGCTAGCTCGGGTAACAAAGCCGTAATTTCCGAATCAAGCGTGAGCTTACCTTCAGTGATCAGGCGCATAACTCCAACAGCCAATACGGTCTTTGTCACTGAACCAACATGCACTTTCTGCGAATCGATCATGGCAGACTGGTTGGCCACGTTGGCAAAGCCCGCGCTTCCCGTCTCAATCACACCGTCAGCGAGGGTAGACCAAACCATCCCTGCCAATTGTTCCTGTTCCAGCAATATGGATATCTGCGGCGTCCAATCGGTTGACTCTGCTGGCACCGCAACTTGATGAACGCCACTTATGGCGAGCCCCAGTATTAACCTTACTATCCAGCCGCGGTAGCGACTGGCTTTTTCTGTAGCAACAGACGATGGTCCGGATATATCAGAGTTCACGATTTCCTATATCTCTACCGCAAGGAAGTCCATCACCTGGTCCTCGAACACCACAGGCGCCTGAACGGAAATTGGATGTCCCGTATTCTTGATTATGGATCGGCGGGCATCGGGAATTTTCTGCGCCAGTAAGTCCGCCTCACCCACATAGTGAACATCTTTCTCCCCAACAAGTATGAGTGTTGGCGCGGTGACTTTGTGTAACTCATCCACCATGGACGGCCTGTCGATAGTCACGCGGAAGCAGCCCTGAAAGCCTTGCGCTGTCGCTTTGCTTAACATACGGGCGATATTCTGATCGAAGTTATCATTATTGGAGACGCCCTGGAAAAGAGGGCCGGAGAAATAAAAGTTGTAGGTTGCCTCCAGGCCTTTTTGCTGCAACATATCTTCAACAAGGCGCGCGCGCTGAATAATTGCCTCGGGTAAGCGTGAGGCCATGGCCGAGACCAGTATTAATTTTTCGACACGTTCCGGACACGTGATGGCAAAACGCAGAGCCGCCACAACCCCCATGGAGAAACCCAGCACCCGGGCTTTTTCTATGCCAAGCGCATCCAGTACAGCTCGAAGATCGTCGGCAAAACTATCAATGGTATAAGCTGATTCATTACCCTCTTCAAATGGCGGATGATCTGAATCTCCGCAGCCGCGCTGGTCGAAGGAGATCAACTGATGGGAACCCGAAAATCGTGCCCGATGATCGTCCCAGATGCTATGATCCCAGCCCATGGGGTGACAACAGATCAATGGTGGACCTTCGCCCGACACTTGATATGCGATGCGTACATCGCCGGCCTGGGCATAGTCGTGTTGTATCGACACTCTATTGTGTCTATTTTTGTTAGTCATCTTGCGGCGGCCCCTCCTGAAACTGCGCAACATTTGCCGGGATGACTTCCCAGGCCGCTTTGGATCCCACATAAATATGTTTGCCAATCTCGATTTCTGGATCACCGTTTACGCAACCCAGGGTAAGCTGGTAGACATTGCCATTGTGCACCGTGCACAGTGTAGATCCGCAAATTTTGCAGAACTGCAAACCAAAGCCATGCGCCACCATATGGGTGGTCAGCAGGTCCTGGCCAGAAACCCACTTGAACTCCTCGGGCACAACCAATGCAGATGAAGATGCCTGTGCGCTAAAAGCTTTGCGGCAGCGCGAGCAATGACAGGACTTCGCATCGCGTAGCTTGCCATCAACTTGATACTTTACGCTTGCGCAAAAGCATTCTCCGGTTATAGCCATGTTTCCTTCCTGGTTTTGTTCAGTGCTGAAACAAGATCGTATTCAGGGTAACACCAAATTAAGTGGTGCTGCCAAGTAAAGCCATCGCCGGGATGCCGGACCCTTTATCGATGCAAAAAGTATCTTCGGAATAATGAAGCCATCGGTGATATTGTTACTGCGCTCCACGCCTCCAATGGTAGATTTTCACTGGTAAACTCAATATAGGAGAACAAAGTCGCCATGCATGATGTGCAGTTTTATCTGGCTGCGTTTGCCCAAGACGACCTTATTTATAT
>JBALVO010000105.1:3964-8948 GCA_036961445.1 Halioglobus sp. | reverse complement strand
GGCTGGAGCCATAACGGTGAAGATAAGCGGGCAAAGGTGCTCAGGCAGCAACTCGCAACGAATTGATCGACTGGCGTGAGAATTGGTTGGTGTGCCAGAACGGCTATACTGAGACCTTCTCTGGCGAAGTGTTTACGTTATGACTACTGACACACATTCACTTTCACTCAAGCGAATGCTGCTCTACGCTACACTGCTTGCCTTCCTGTTTGGCGGTTTTTACCTCTACCGTCTGATTTGGGGCCGCCCCTTCAATATTGACCACTTCGCCGATCGTTGGCTCATCTTGAGCGCCACGCAGATACCGGAATTGCTTACTTATCTGGGTATGGCCGAGAATACCCCCCTGGATTTTCACAGCGACAAACTGAGTGATCTATCGCCAGCCGCCCAGGCGGCAATGCTGGATAAAACCCGTGCACAGTTCGAGATTTTGCAGCAGTACGATCGTGATGCCTTGTCGGGGCAGCAGGCGATCACCTACGATATCTTGCGGTGGGTAATGGAAGTGGACCTGGAGGCGGCTGCATTCCCGTATCATTTTGACATGAAAATGTATCAAGGCCCTTACCCAGCGAATCAAATGGGCGGAATGCAGGATTTTCCTTTGACCGTGTTGTCCGGTTCACAGCAGGTGGTCGACGGCAGCAGCGCCGAACGGTTCCTGTCCCGTGTAGAAGCGCTGGGACCCTTCCTGCTCGGACTGCAGTCAGCCATGGACTACCGGGCCCGGCTTGGTGTCATCCCTCCGCAATTTAGTATGCAGCGGCTAATCGACAGTACTGCGATGCTGGTTGCCACACCCGCAAGCGAGTGGGGTATTTATCAGGCACTGGAAGAGAAGCTGGCGGCAACCTCTCTGGATGCGAGCGAGCAGTTGGCGTTGGTCGCCCGTAATGAGAGGCTGATCGTGACAGTCGCGATTCCGGCTTATACGGACTTTCTGGCCTACCTGGAGGAGTTGCAGTTGCTGGCTCCGGTGGCAGTGGGCATGTCGCAGCTGCCTGATGGCCTGAATTATTACCAGGCCTTGCTACGACTCCATACCAGTACCGAAATGAGTGCCGACGAAATTCACGCCCTGGGTTTGCGCAGGGTCGAGGAGGTCAGCGAGCAAATGGGTCTCGCACTGGCCGAGCTGGGCTATGCAGAGGGCAGTGTGGCTCAGCGCATGCAGGCCTTTGTCGCTGCGCCGGGCTCGACGTATGTGGATGAGGCGGGCGTCAGAGTGGAGATACTCGCTGACTACACACGGTTGGTTCGTAAGCTACAGCAGGAGACCGCCGTGGCATTTCTGGCGATTCCCGGTCAGCAGGTGGTGGTAATGGCAGAACCGGCTGAAACCGAGGCGGGCGCTGCAGGAGCGCATTATAAGCCTGCGCCGTTGGATGGCAGTTCACCGGGTATATTCTTTGCCAATCTGCGTGATCCTGCAGACACCCAGCGTTTTTCCATGCTTACTCTGGCCGCCCATGAGGCGGTGCCTGGGCATCACTTTCAGTGGTCAGTACAGCAAAATATCAAGGGTATACCCTTGCTAAGAAATGTCCTGCCCAGCACGGCCTTTAGCGAGGGCTGGGGGCTGTATTCCGAGCGGCTGGTATATGACCTGGGCTTACACGATGCCTTTAGCAATATCGGCCGGCTACAGGCAGAAATGTTCCGCGCCGTGCGCTTGGTGGTGGACACCGGCATACATTCCCGGGGCTGGACCCGCGAGCAAGCGATAGACTATATGCAGCAGCACACGGGCATGTCGCAAGGCGAGGTGGTCGCTGAAATCGAGCGCTATATCGTTATGCCCGGCCAGGCCTGTGCCTACATGGTAGGTATGCTGGAGATCCTGGCGCTGCGCCAGCAGGCCAGGGAACGTCAGGGTGATGCGTTTAACCTGGCGAATTTCCACGACAAGTTGCTGGGCAACGGTTCGTTACCACTGGCGATACTGCGGCGGGAAGTCGAGCGAGCCTTGCCTGTTCAGGGCGACTAGGTACCGCTGTCAGTTGCGGCGGCTGCAATACCCATATCTGTCAGCGCTTGATCTTACTGAGCGTGTCAGGTCAGGGAGAACCTGAGGCGGCAGCGGGTGGTTGAGTCAACCATACAAGTTAACTCGGTCGCGCCATTAGTGCCGTTTATGCATGCCAGTCGGCAGCCGTCAGTAACCGCGACAGTGCTTGCAGGCCTTTGCCCTTGTTACTGATTTTCCATGCCAGAAAACTCTCGGTAGCGACACTTTCCTGCAGGTTTAATGTCAGCAGTGCTCCACTGTCCAGATATTGCTGAATGCGCTGACGCGGTAAATGACCAATACCAATGCCCGCCATAATCGCCGCGATTTTTTGCTCGATGTTTTGTACATAGAATTGTCGGCCATCGCTGCTCAAGCCTTCACTGCGAGCCACATCCACTGAGGAGGTATCGTGGGTGACAACCCGTCGAAGATCTGGAAGAGCCCTGGTAATAGCCTCATGGTCATGCGCTAAATTAGCCTGCTGATGATGACAGGCAATGACCGCCACCAAATCGACAGAGCCCAATGACAAGGCTCGATAACCCTTTTGTAAAGGCACAGGCCCGGGCGAGCCCACCACCAGGTCTACTCGTCCTTGCTCAAGTGCTTCCCAGCCGCCGTTTAGCACACACTCACAAACATCAATTTCAATAGTGGGATGCTCTTTAAGAAAGTCGTTAAGCAGGGCAAAAAATAGCGGACAGGATTGCAGAGACTCCAATGCAATGCTGATTCTAGGTTCCCAGCCTGTGGCGACTTCTTTTGCCTTGTTAGCAAGGCGGCTGGTGGTAGCAAGAATTTCCCTGCCTTCAGCCAGTACTAATCGGCCCGCCGGAGTTAATACCGAACGACGCCCTTGCCGTTGGAACAGGGAGATATCCAGCTGCTCTTCCAGCTTCTGTATGGCATAGGAAATGGCCGATGTCGCTTTGTTCAGCTCATCAGCTGCTTTAGCAAAGCTACCACGTCGGTCAATCGCATCCAGTGTTTCAAGTGCTTCGATCGTAAAGGGGTTTCTTCGGGACATATAAAATTCCGATTGTTCTAGTATTTAGAACATATTAATTCAAATTTGCCCCTTATTGCGAATTTTTCACTCGATATAATAGCTCCATCAAACAAACAAATACCGAATCATTCAACGACAGGAGTACTATCATGAAAGTTTTCACCCAGAAGATAAGCGCCACCATCGCAGGCCTGGATACACTACCTGTTCGCATTGGCGCTGGAGCCATCTTTGTCGCCCACGGCGCACAGAAACTGTTTGGCTGGTTTGGCGGTTATGGGCTGGACGGCACTGCGGGTTGGATGGCGTCTATCGGTCTCGAGCCCGGCATGCTAATGGCGACCATGGCGGGTAGTGCAGAGTTTTTTGGCGGCCTGCTCTTAATTGCTGGCTTATGGGTGCGCCCTGCAGCACTGGTGTTAGCTATCACCATGATCGTCGCCATCAGTACCGTGCATTTACAGCACGGCTTGTTTCTGGCGAATAACGGTTACGAATTTGGTTTGGCTTTACTGGCGATCTGCTTGGGCCTGGCTGTGAGGGGTGCAGGCAGCCTGAGTGCTGATCGCGCGTTAAGTGCCCGTGCATAACAGGACATTAGTAGCACCTGACGCCGCTTTGCGCTGCAGGTAAATATTTTATTTTTGAGGAGTTCAACATGGGTTTATTACAGCAAGGTAAATGGGTCGACCAGTGGTATGACACTGATAGCAGCGACGGTGAATTTCGTCGTCAGGACAGCGGCTTCAGAGGGTGGTTGACCGCAGAAGGCGACGCCGGAATCAATGGCGAGACTGGCTTCAAAGCAGAAAAAGGCCGTTACCACCTCTATGTGTCTCTGGCTTGCCCGTGGGCGCACCGCACTTTAATTTTTCGCCGGCTAAAACAGCTGGAAGATTTTATCGATGTTACCGTGGTCGACCCGGTCATGCTGGAAAATGGCTGGGAAATGACTGACCCGCTGTATAACCTGGATTTTTTATACCAGCTGTATCTCAAAGCCGATAGCAGCTACGAAGGTCGCGTCACTGTGCCGGTATTGTGGGACAAAAAAACCAAAACCATCGTCAGTAATGAATCATCGGAAATTATCCGCATGTTCAATAGCGCCTTTAATCACTTAACCGGAAACGCGGACGATTATTATCCCGAAAAATTGCGCGAAACCATTCATGGTTTGAATGACCGTATTTACGACACTATCAATAACGGTGTTTATCGCGCAGGTTTTGCCACCACTCAAACAGCTTATGAGGAAGCCTTTTATGCCTTGTTCGATTCTTTAGATTGGTTGGAGCAATTGTTGTCCGGACAAAGATACCTAACCGGAAATCAACAGACGGAAGCTGACTGGCGATTGTTTACCACACTGATTCGTTTTGATGCCGTGTACTTTGGCCACTTTAAAACCAATCGTCAATTGCTGGCAGCGTTCCCTGCGATCAGTGCTTATGTGCGCGAGCTCTATCAAGTTCCCGGTATCGCCGATACCGTTAGCTTTGAGCATATAAAAACACATTATTACGTTAGCCACCGCACTATCAATCCCACCGGGATAGTGCCGTTGGGGCCATTACAGGATTTTGACCTGCCTCATGATCGCGAGCGATTTTGAGTTCCCGTTCATAAAATATACTGGAGAAGCATTATGGGGGAAATACAATAGACCATCGATGCACAGGCAACCCAGGATGGCGATGGTGTAAAAATACATCGCCTGGCAGGCCGTCAACTTCAAGGGATAATGAACCCTATCTGATGATTGACGAAATCAATACCGAATCCACTGTCGTCTATATCGGGGGCTTTCCACAACCAGCAATGCTATTAGCCTATTTGTAGCGATCTCTTATCGAGCCAGTTCTGCCGCATGCTAAAGCTATTTTTTATCTCTTTTTGTTCATTTAATGTTAGCTCAGGGTGCCAAACAGAGAAAATCAAAACAATTCTATCTTCTTTGC
>JBALVO010000105.1:0-3864 GCA_036961445.1 Halioglobus sp. | reverse complement strand
AATGTTAGCTCAGGGTGCCAAACAGAGAAAATCAAAACAATTCTATCTTCTTTGCCGGGGTTCATTGCTTCATGCTCAAAGGAATCATCAAAAATGACTAACTTGCCTTCTTCCCAGTAAGACTTTTTGTTCGCCACGCGTAAATATCCACCTTGAGGCACTACAACCGGCAAATGAACGGTTAGGCTGTGATTAGAGAGCCCAAAATGTGGCGTGATGTGTTGACCTGCCTTAAGTAAAGAGAAAAAGACCTCATAGGGGTTGTCATTCAACTTATACAAAGGAATACGCGTTAATATTGCGGCTGTTCTGGGCATTAGCTTAACAATATCGGTGTTCTCTACGCCATTGTTATAAAGGTGCAGTGCGGTCCAGTTTGTTGAGCCTGCCAGCGTTTCAAACCCCTTCTTTTTATAGGAATTATCCAAATACGGCTTGCCTGCAGCGTTTATTAGTTCAAGTAAATTTGCACATTCGTCTTTAATGACAGGGTAGTTTTTTTCGATTGCGGCATGCCACTCAAACAGATTGGGATCATGTATAGGCATGGCGGTAAGGTTGGGCATATAAAAAAGGTGTGGTCTTTGAGATTTTTCCAAATATTCAAAAGGCTTATTATGAGTTTGTGGCCATATAGCCTCTGCAACTTTTGATTTTTCCTGGGATGTGTTCATAGCGGATATATGTAAAGTCGTAAAGTGATCTCTCAACGCTCTATCTGCTGCGTGAGATTTCAATCGAATATCGTATGATTCGTTCTTGTCTAAATGTCGTGATGTTAAGCTGCCATCAAAATCATTTCCTAGAGAGTAAATGGCAAGGGCTTTGTCTAGTTGGCCTTGTTGCTGAAAAAAATAGCCGGCGCATAAATAAACAAGCACATATTTTTTTTCGTGCTTCAGGCATTGTAAATAGGCCTTCGCCGCGTTTTGCTTTGACCCTATTTCTTCTTCTATTACTGCCAGTCTATACAGCTGATTTATATCATCAGGGTGGCCGGTAACATACTCTCTAAGCAACGTTAATCCGTGCTTGTTTTGCTTATTTGCTAATGCATGATCTATTTTTTTTACTTTGTCATTCATTGTTGCTAGGTATGCCCACGAAATTTAAGCCAAAAAACAATCTTTAAGTATAGGCGAAATAAGCGGAGTGTTGCGGGCAGGTTTTCTCCTGTGATTGGGTCACCGAACTGGAATTGTTTATAAATTGGCCGTATTGCAGCGGGCTATCCGCATCAAATAGCGGAAACGCTGGATCTGCGATCGCAGACCTTTCCAGTGGTAACTGCGAGGCACCCAGCCATATTGCGGCCAAGAGTATCTTGCTACTTCAGGGAGAACGCCCCATTTTTGCAGCAAAAAAGAGTGAACTTATCCGTACCGGTACGAGCATATGCGAGTGGCCGCTGGTATAGTTGCAAAAAATGACTATTTGAATAGTTGGAGTTCACATGTTGGTTCGTACCGTCATATCAGCCCTGTTTGTTTTATCCCTGCTTTCGGCTTGCGCGAAACCTGAACCCGAACCCAGGCCGGTGCGTAAATTGCGAACTATCGAAGTCGGGAATATATCTAATATTCGCAATGGGCAATTGCCTGGGCGCGCGCGTTCTGCACAAGAGGTGGACCTGGCCTTTGATGTCAGTGGCACGCTAATAGAAAGGCCCGTATCTATCGGCAGCCAGGTAGAGGAGGGTGACCTGATCGCGCGCTTGGATCCGCGGGATTTCCAGGCCAACCTGCGCGCCGCCGAAGCCGACGCGCGTATCGCCAAGCGCAATTTTGATCGCGGTGCTGAACTGGTAGAGACGAATTTCATTTCCGAGGCGGAATTCGATCGCCTGGAAGCACGGGTGGATATTAGCCAGGCCAGCCTTGATCTGGCCCAGAAGGCGCTTACGGATTCCGAGATATACGCGCCCTTCAGCGGGGTGATTGCCACTTTGTCGGTGGAAAACTTCCAATCTGTGCGCGCCAAGGCGCCCATAGCCCGCCTACTCGGGGTGGACATGATTGAAATGGTAGTCAACGTCTCCGAGAACCAGATGGCCAACCTGCCGTTTATCGATAACATTGAGGTGGAATTTGATGCGTTTTCCGGTGTCAGGCTGCCTGCCACTATCACCGAGATCAGCTCAGAAGCGTCCCAGACCACTCGCACCTTTCCTATAACACTGAGCATGAAGCAGCCGGAAGATCGCAAGGTACTGGCTGGTATGGCGGGCACTGCGTTCATCACAGGTACAGCCAATGAGGAGGAGGGGCGCGGCTATGTGATTCCCGCAGGCGCACTGTTCGGAGAGCCTGTCGGCAACACTAGCAAGGTGTGGGTCGTGCAACAGGACAACACGGTTAGCAGTCGCCAGGTTAGCGTGGGCCGGGTCACTGCCGGTGGCGTGCAGGTTCTCGAGGGCCTACAGGCCGGCGATTTGATCGCCACAGCGGGAATTCATACCCTCAGTGAGGGCCAGGAGGTCATTGTCGCCAGGAACGGGGAATAAGCCGATGAACCTCACCCGCGCCGCGCTCGAAAAGCGAGCGATCAGTTACTTCTCAGCTTTTTTATTGATCTTCGGTGGTCTCGGCGCCTATATGAGCCTGGGGCAGTTGGAAGATCCTGAATTTACCGTCAAGACCGCCGCCATCACCGTCGCCTATCCGGGCGCATCGGCACAACAGGTTGAACAGGAAGTCGTCGACCTGATTGAAACCCAGCTGCAGGAGATGGTTGAGCTCAAGCACGTTTACTCCATGGCCCGCCCCGGGCTGGCCATTATCAAGGTCGATATCCAGAATCAGTACTGGTCAGACCGCATCGAACAGGTGTGGGACAAGATGCGTAGTAAGATCCGCGATATTGAGGACCGACTGCCCCCGGGGGCACAAAAGCCCGTGATCGGCGACGACTTTGGCTTTGTGTTTGGATTTTTGATTGGTATCAGTGCCGACGGCTACAGCTATGCTGAGCTGGATGAATACGTAAAGATAGTGCGCAAGGAACTGCAGGTCATAGACGACGTGGCACGCGTGGATACCTGGGGGGTGCAGCCGCGCCGGGTTTTTCTGGAGATTTCAGAAACCCAGTTATCCCAGCTGGGTGTCACCGGTGATCAGATTCGCAACACCTTGCGACAACAAAACCTGGTGATTGATGCCGGTGGCACCGACCTGCAGAGTCAGCGTTTTCGCATGACCGTTACCGGTGAGTTTGACTCGCCGGAAGCAATCGGCAATCTGGCCATAGCCGGTGTTGGAGATCGGGATCGTGTCCAGGGCATACTCGGTGACGAAATCATCCGCCTGCGCGATATTGCCACGGTCATCGTGGGTTACCAGGACCCTGCAACCTCTATTATGCGCATGGACGGAAGACCTGCCATAGCACTGGCGGCGGCCCCGGTTGCCGGGGTTAATGTGGTAACGGTGGGACGCGCCATCGATAGTCGTATGCAGGAAATTACGGCGGCATTGCCGATAGGTATCGAGCTGAAGAAAATCTCCTGGCAATCGGACATCATCAGCGACTCCATCAGTGATTTTATGGTCAGCCTTGCCCAGGCGGTCGGCATTGTGCTGGTCATACTGGCGGTCACCATGGGGCTCAGGGTGGGTATTATTATCGGCACGAGCGGCCTGGTATTCGCCATCCTGGGCACCATGCTGGTGATGTCCGTGATAGGCATAGACCTGCACCGCATCTCGCTGGGTGCCATGATTATTGCCATGGGTATGATGGTGGACAATGCCATTGTGGTGGTCGATGGCTTCGTGGTGCGCATGAAACAGGGCATGGAACGTAATGCGGCGGCCATTGAGGCGGCATCCTTACCCTCGGTACCATTGCTGGGGGCCACCATAGTGG
>JBALVO010000104.1:9665-13845 GCA_036961445.1 Halioglobus sp. | reverse complement strand
GTCCGAGCTTTGCTTTCCGGGGGACACTCTGTCGCGGCTATGTCGCGCAGTGCCAAGTCTGATGACGTGATTCGTGAGCTAGGTGCAGAGCCTGTGCGCTGCGACCTGGAATCTGTATCCGCCGCAGATATTGGAAATGCTGATGTGGTTGTTCACTGCGCAGCGTTCGTAGATGTATGGGGGCCCAAAGATGCCTGGTACAAGGGCAATGTGCTGGGGACACTCGCCGTGCTTCGTGCAGCTGAAAAGGCGGGGGTGTCGCGATTTATCCATATGGGTACTGAAGCTGGAATCGTCCACGGCCAACATATAAATGGTGCCGATGAGACCTATCCTCTGGCGCCGGGCTCGCCTTACCCATATTGCGCAACAAAGGCCCAAGCCGAGCAGATGGTGTTAGCGGCGAATACTCCCGATTTTAATACAATAGTGCTGCGCCCACGGTTTATCTGGGGGCCGGGCGATAAAACCCTGTTGCCAGCCATTGAAGCGATGAGCGCCAAGGGTGATTGGACCTGGATAAATCGCGGCCAGGCCAAAACCTCAACAACCTATATAGATAATTTGGTACACGCAATACTTCTGGCGTTGACTGAAGGAAAATCGGGAGAGGCCTATTTCATTCTTGACGATGAAGTCAGTACCATCAAGGAGATAATCACCGGTATGGCCGCTTCTAAAAATCTGGTGCTGGGCGATCGCAACATCCCCGCATGGCTGGCCGATTTTCTCGGGACGACCTGCGAAGGAGCCTGGCGCCTTTTCCGGTTGAAGAGCGACCCTCCGTTAACTCGCCATGCGGCCATGATTATGTCACGAGACTGTGTTTTAAATGGCGACAAAGCCAAACGGGAACTCGGTTATACCCCTTTGGTATCGATCAAAGACGGCCTGGAAAAAATGAGTGCCCTGCACACATAACCGATAGAATTGCTCGTTCTAGCGGAATTTCTAATCACCGGGGGTATACCAGATCGGCGAAGTATAGGCTCTTTCCTGAAGGGTGGCGGGACCTTCGTAGGGGGTGTCGCCTCCCATTGCTATCGCATCCAGTTGCGAGTGGCGCACGGTTGGAATTTGTATTACCCGGGCGTAATAGAATGCGTCCTGTGTGGGATCGAACTCCGGGTCAATCCATACGGTAGCCAGCTCGGCCTCACCGATAGTATTTGCCGTCTTCCCCGTGCTGATATTGGCGGTGTTCCCAACGACGGGGAGATTTCCTTTATCATTGAGTTGACGGTCTCCCGACCAGGCGACATTGAATATTTTTTCCTGAGCCTGGCCGGAGGCGTCAGTCCAGCCCTTGATGATCTGAACCCTGTCCAGGTTGTGATCGATGGGACCCCTGCTTGCGCGAATCAGGAAATGCGGAGCGGCACCTGCTGCTGCGTCTCTTAACTCGCCGCCCATGGGTACACCGCCGGCGTAACCGATGTTCGCCATGTCAGCAGACTCTGCATCCTCGGGAGAGAATTCCCATCCGGCAAACAGCCGCACCTGTATACGGGGTCCCGTGGTCGCGTACGTTTCACGGCGCTTCATCGCCGCCACGATAGATTCACGCGAGTTATCCTCGCTCCAGACAGCAGCCAGGCCAGACGCTGACATGTTCCAGCCGTTAAAACTCTGTCTGCCGTCTGCGTAGCCGTCTGCGTCGTCACGGCGCTTGGTTTCCGGTGTGGAATCCGTGGCGACCTTGCCCCAGAAGTTCGGCTCTTCTGCTGATGCCACGCCCGTGTGTGCATCAGTTGACCCGATCATGCCCATCTTGAAGGGGTTGACGCCGATATCGTTCTCCAGCTCCAGGCCGTTTTTCAGCGCTGAGCGCACCGTGTCACCCTTTTGGATCTTATAGCCCTGTGCCTGGGGGAAGGCCTGTAAATAGAAATCAAACCGTTCGAAGTCTGCGAACTCGTCATCGGGTGTCAGACCGGGGTGTGTTTCGCTGTCGCCCTTGATCTGTGTCGCCTCCACCAGGGGCTCCCACTTGATCCGCTTGCGCGCATACTCCGCATCAATCGCCTCGCCTTTGAGGGTAGTCTTGGAAAACATGTAGCCCTTTGACAGGTTCGAATTGTGGGGGATGGAGACAAAATCAGCCTGGGTCTCTTTTGACAAGACCTCGAGGCTGTTCCACAAGTCTTCGGGGTAGGGGGCATCGTCTGAACCTACGGGGTCGATGCCGGCAGCGGCGGTGCCGTCCATGTCAGATACCACAATGCGGTGCAGGTTGGCACCGCTCGCTGTCTGGCTCCACTCCCAGCCCACCAGTGCGGTAAAGTTCCCAGGCTCGTTGTGGCGATCCGCTATCTGCATAGACTTCGCCCACTGGGAAGCACTGATACGCGTTGCTGCATCTTCATTGATGAGGCCCAGACTGGCCAGTCCGCCGTCCGTGCCTGCCTCTTTCGCCGCGGCTATAGGGTCTCGGGTGTCGCCGGACTGGATTTCCGGCTCGGGCAACAGGCCGGTAAATCGCTTGGTGCCATCCAGTGGGTCTTCGATCATATAGGCCAGTGCCTTGACCATGATCCAGGATTTTATATCTTCAAAGAGGCCGGCCTCCGGCTGCTCAAAACTCCCGCTCATGACAATAGGAATAATGCCCAGGTACTCCGCGTGATCGGAGACGGCCAGGAAATCCAGAGGTTCCAGTATTTGTACGCGAGTACGGTTGTAGGGGTGAACCACTGGCTCACCCTTGGCATAGCGGTAGGCCACGTCCGGGTCGGCGGACCGGTTGCCCGCCATATAGGCGTCTACCGAATACGAAGTATGTAAATGGGTGTCGCCCCAAAGGAGTTGGGTTTGCTCTTGTGCCCCTGCTCCTGAGATCTGCAGCAGCGCGGTAAACGCCAGGCTGCCGACAGCGAGGCTATGTTTTCCGATAGCCCATCTGTTGTTATTGGTGTTCACGGTTATTCCTTTGCCGAAGTGTTGATCGGGGGACAGTTTACTTAACTGTTGCGCCGGAGTTTTATAACTATCGGCTTGTTATATAAGTGAACCGCCCACGGATTTGCTAGCGTTTTTTAGGCTTGGCGGCTGCCTTTTTCCTGGCGGCTGGTTTCGGTTTCACTTTTGGTTTCGCTTTCGGTTTTGACTTCGACTTCGGCTTTCTCTTTGGTTTGGTCAGGCCTGCCGCGTCCTCCAGTTCTACCAGGGAATCTTCCATATAGTCGATCAGACGCTGTACCTGGGGTACGGAACGACGGCAGGCAATAATGCCAAAATCGACATTCTTGTCGTTGGTCAGCAGCGTAATATTCACCGCAATGCCGTCGGTGACAATCGATACCGGATAGTTGCCATCGAGACGTGCGCCGTTCCAGTACATGGGCTCGAGTATGCCGGGGACATTGGAAATAACGGTATTGAACGCCGGTATACGACTGGCCAGCCCCAGGGGCATCAACAGCATGGCAGGTGCAGCCATCACCAGGCTGATCAGCTGGATTTCAGCCGGAGACATATTCCTATAGAAAGCCTTTCCGGCTTTTACTGAATCCTGGATCGCCACGAAACGTCTGGCCGGGTCCTTGATATTGGTCGCCAGGTCAGCACTGATCGTAGCTACCGCGTTGGATGAGTCAATATCACCTTCCTGGCGTATAGAGACCGGCACCATGGCTTTGAGAGACTCTGTGGGCAGTTCGGCATGAATTTCCAGGTAGCGGCGCAGGGCGCCCGCGCACATTGCCAGCACCGCGTCGTTAAACGTACCGTCGAAGGCTTTACCCACCGCACGGATTCGCGCGAAGGGCCATGACTGAGCAACAAAACGGCGCGCGCCGTCAACCGAGGTGTTGATCGAACTGCGCGGAACCTTCATAAAGGGCAGCATCAGCGAGCCACCCCGGCCAGTCCAGGCCTGTGCGAACTGCCTCACAGCACCGAATATGTTTTTGCTGGTGTCGAACCGTGCCTTCAGGACCTCGGCAACATTGCGTACTTCCTCGTCGCTGAAACCCTTCTGCCCTTTATCCCGCAGGGTGTTACGGTAACGCTCCCAGGCCACCAGTGACATGGGTGAGTCCGGCAGACGGGCACTGGGGTCAGCGGATAGCATGCTGCGTGCCAGGTGAATAGAGCGCGCACCATCCACAGCCGCATGGTGTGTCTTGGAGTACACCGCAAACTGGCGGTTTTGCAGGCCTTCGATCAGGTGCGTCTCCCA
>JBALVO010000104.1:0-9565 GCA_036961445.1 Halioglobus sp. | reverse complement strand
AACGGTTTCGGGAAACCCGCAGGGCCAATAGTAGTTTGACCCGTTGCGACAAGCCAGTTCTGGTTCGCTTGTGTATCCTCTGACCGGTATCGACAACTTAACCGCCCCCAATCGATAATCGGTATATGAATATATACAAACGCCACCGATTCCCGTTCGAAGTAATCAGTTATGCCGTATGGCTTTACTACAGATTCAATCTAAGCTACCGCCGGTGTGCCGGACCATTCATTGAAGATATACTCGCTGAACGCGGCATCACTATTAGCCGCGAAGCGATCCGTCTTTGGTGTATCAAATTTGGTGCCATCTACGCCCGCCGCTTGAAACGAAAGCATCGAGGCTATGGCGTCGCTCATCGAGATCTAATTCCCGAGACGATCCACAGTACTAAGCAGTATGAGAATAATCAGGCAGAGCAATCTCACGAGGCGACTAGGGTGCGAGAGCGGGTGATTCGTAAGTTCAAATCGGTAAGGCAGGCTCAGCGATTCGTGACTGCGTATTCTGCTGTGTCCAGCCACTCCAATCTCGGCAGGCACTTTGTCTCTGTCAATCATTATCGGGATCTGAGGGGGTGCGTTTGAAGAGTGGTGTAGGGTAGTTGCCTGAGGCGATTAGATAGGAATTACTTCAGTTCTGATGATTAACTTGCCAGAACCACTGGATGAGAAGCAAATGATTGCTATTATGGATATAAACCATAAACAGGGAGTTGCGCAGATGAATTTATCGACGCGGAAAAACGGAGTCTTTATGGCGCTTGGCGCCTCATTGCTGCTGAGCAACCTGACCCATGCGGGTGTCGCGGATGTTGTGAATTCCGATGGCTCTACCATGAAGTTTGAGTATCAGGACGATAAATTGCGAATCGATACGGGGCAGGGGGAGGCCTCTTACATGGTTCTGCGGGATGATCACATATACGTGGTCACTAACTCCGATGGCAATCTAATGGTAATCGACGCCAATCAGGCCATGGGTATGTTTGGTAGTATGGCGGGCGCTGCTACACCCTCCTCGGTGGCCAGCGAGGTTGTCTCCCTGGAGGCCACTGGCCGCAAGGAGTCGCACGCCGGGATTACCGGCGAGGTCTACAATATGGTATTTGTGACGGAGGACGGCAAAAAACAACAAACAGACCTGGTATTGGCGAAAGATGCGCGGGCCAGGGATTTCAGCAAGGCACTAAGCGGCATGGCGATGTCCCTGTCAAAGTCCGCGGGTAAGGATTTCGCACGAGCGGCCAACGACATGGAGAGCCGGCTCCTCGCCATGGATATGGGTGTGTTGCGCTACGGCAAAGACATGACCATCTCCGCTATCAGTGACGAAGCGGTTGATCAATCGCGCTTTGAACTGCCCGCGGAGCCAACAGATTTATCCAGTATTGGAAGCCTGATGAATCAGTCGAGTCAATCAGGTGCCTCCGACCAAACGCAGAAGAGTGGCGGGGTGGTCTCCAGTTTTCTTGGTGCCTTGAGTAAGGGTTCATCAAATAAAGATAACTCGAATGAAAGTGATAAAGAACAGGAGGAAGGGCAGGAGTCGCAGGAAAAGTCCGAAGACAACCCGCTGGGTAAGGCGTTTGGTAAGCTGTTCGGCAAGTAGGGTTTAACGAATCGCCCTGCACCCCCCATGCGCCAGTTCAAATCAATGCGGCAGGCGCAACGAGTCGTTAGTGCCCATGCCGCTATGTAGAACTTGTTCAATCTGAGCAGGCACCTGATCGGCGCGCAGCATTATCGTGATCTTAGGATCAGTGCGTTCGGTGAATGGAGTAGAGCAGTGGCGTAAACGTGGACAACAGGTTCGTGCTAACTGGAGAAGTTAATTTTTAGATACCCCCACGACCTAAAGTTAACTTGTCAGTACCTGTCAGAACCGATCGTAGAAATTGTGACACTCAGGAAACCACCTGCAGCACTGCCCAGTCGACGATCGAAGCACTGAGCCAACTGATCGGAGGAATCAATACAAACAGCACTACCCGGATTCCCACGGTCATGGTAATCGGCCACTCCTTGGTACGAGTAATTTCTTCACGCACCCCCACCAGATTATTGATCTCCTCTAGTCGCTTTGCACTATCAGTTAATCTTCGCTTTGATAAATCGTCGGACTTGGTGGCAGATTTGAGGGCGTCACGGATACGCTCCAGGGCAAGTTGCTTTCTCTGGGACACAATGTTGCGCACCTTGAAAATTGGGAAAAAAAGTAAATACAGGGTCGCCGCCAGCACAGCCGCGACCAGCGAAATATCCAGTGACGGTATTGAGCGACCCAGCCAGAAGATTGGCGACAATGCCAGTGCTACCGAAATAGACATGGTGTTCCAAAGAACGGCGTCAGCCAGTGGAACCAGTTCTTCAATATGAAACAACTCAATTCGCATACCTCGCGTAGCAAATCGCGTTAGCAGTACGGTAATCCGAACTAACGAGGTAATCAGAAGAGTCACCGCGACAAAGAAATAGATCGCCTCAATTAATAGCGGCAATCTCATCAGGTTACTAGGTATGTCGATATGACTGACGTATAGCAGGTCCTCCAGGGTCATATAGGAAATAGCCACGGTGGCGCCTGCCATAGCTGCAAAGGGAAAAGATAACCGGGGCACCCTGCTGATGTGCCGGGCGTACACGATCGCATGGCGCATGGATGATCCAGAAAGTCGGGCCGACTGGAGGATGGAAGCCTGAGCCTTACGGCCCAGAATGGGCAGGAATAAAAAACATAAACCACTGATGAGGGGGAAGGCCAGTGCGGCACCAAGATCTCGGTACTGTTCTGGTGTTGTCGACGAGTCTGGCATGAAGATATGCCCGCACAACCCATTTAGCAGCAGGAGAAAAAGGGTCATCAGCGGTGCATAATAGCGCCATAGAATCAGTTCGTAAAAGGTCGAGGGCATCGTCTTGCCTTGCCAGGTTATGACTTCATATTAACTGTATTATTTCAGACCCAATCCGACTCTGGTAATGGATTAGCACCTATATAATTTGTACATCGCCACGATGTGTTGTTATTGATCTATAGGTAAAGCATAGTCGAGTGGTATAAAAACACCCACTAAATGTGTATGAAGTCCAGGGCAAATAAACGGCATGTCATGTTCATTTTTCCTTCCGGAGCCCAGTCGCCCAGGTACCGCCAAATTAACTTACTGAAATTGGTAGAATCGATGGAGAGCCTGCCCCGCTTTATTGGGTATGAATGCTTATAAACGCTACCGATTACAGCTAGGCGCTCCCACCAGACATCATCTGGTGGGTATGACGAGGTCGTGGATGTGTATCTACAGGTGAAGAGGGATGGAGTTGCAGCTAAGCGGTTTTTCAAGCGTCTATTACGAAGTCATCGCGGTGGGCCCAGGAAGATCGTGACCGATAAACTACCCAGCTCTGGAGTCACTCACCGGGAGCTGATACCCGAGACGATCCACAGTACTAAACAGTATGAGAATAATCGGGCAGAGCAATCCCATGAGGCAATCAGAGTGGGGGAGCGAGGAAAGCGTTATTTTAGGTCGACTAGACAGGCGCAACGATTCGTTACAGCACATGCAGCGGTTAGTAATGTATTCAATCTGGGCAGGCATCTGGTCAGGGCAGAGCACTATCGAGATCTCAGAGTAAGTGCGTTCTCAGAATGGAGCAGGGCAGTAGCATGAAGAGCGGCCCCTGTTTCTTCTCACTCGGCGGAGTCATTTTGTCAAAACCCGAGAGAGGGCCGAACTGGGCTCGCTGGCGGCGGGCCTTAACCGCGATCTACTATTGCCAGCGCCCAGTTGTCTATAGTAGATTCTGGAAAGAAGAGGCGTTAATGCTTTCTGTACTGCTCTTGATTGCCGAGCAAACCGCTGCGCGATTGGCGAAGTAAAGCGCCAGAGTCCACCCTTTAGATCGATATTCCCCGAGAAAAGGAGTTCCCCTTGGAGAAACATTACGCGAGCATCTGGGAGTCCATCGCCGATGTGATTGGCGATCAGGAGGCACTGGTTCACGGTCAGAATCGGCGCACATGGAGCGAATACGACAACCGGTCAGCCCGACTGGCGCAAGCTCTTCTGGAGTCGGGCCTGGGTCCGAATTCCAAAGTGGGCCTCTACCTCTACAACAGCAACGAATATATGGAAGCCCAATACGCGAGTATGAAGATTCGCGGCGTACCGATCAATATCAACTATCGCTACCTGGATGACGAACTCCTCTATCTGCTTGACAACTCCGATGCCGAAGCACTTGTCTTCCATTCGAGCCTGGGAGATCGAGTGGCCCGTGTCATGGAGCGCGCCGACAAGGTTCGACTCTGGATTCAGGTCGATGACGGGGGGGAGTCTGTGCCAGGCGCTGTGGACTACGAAGAGTTGGTCACCGCACACGACCCCGCAGACAGGATCACCCGCTCGGCTGATGACCTCTACATGCTTTACACCGGTGGCACAACGGGCATGCCCAAAGGTGTCATGTACGACACCGGAGCCATGGTGCAGTTCTTCATTTCGCGATTCCCGATCCTTGGCCTCGAAATCCCTGAGCCCAAAGACGTCGCATCGGTGGTCAAAGCCGCCTATGACGAGGGACGCTCTGTAAGCTCCATTCCCGCGTGTCCACTCATGCACGGCACAGGCATGTGGTTGGGCGCCATGATGCCGCACCTTGCGGGGGGCAAGGTCGTGACGCTGCCCAGCCGGTCTCTGGATGCGGACGAACTATGGCAATCGGCCCAGGACGAAGCCATCACACAACTCGTGATCGTGGGAGATGCTTTCGCCAAACCCATGATCAAGGCCCTGCAAGGCGCGCAGAGCGCAGGACGCCCCTACGACCTTTCAAGAATCGACTTGGTTCTTTCCTCGGGCGTCATGTGGACCACCGAGGTCAAGCAAGCGCTTCTGGAGTGGCACGAGTTCGTTCTGATCGACGCTATGGGCTCTACTGAAGGCAGCATGGGCATGCAGGTGACGACCCGAGGGAGCGTCGGCGAAACCGCGCGCTTCACCAAGGGTGAAGACACCAAGGTATTTACAGAGGATGGGCGCGAGGTGGAACCGGGCTCGGGTGAAGCCGGCATGGTGGCCGCCGGGGGGACTGTCCCCCGTGGCTACTATAAAGACTCAGAAAAGAGTGCCGCCACCTTCAAGACGATCGAGGGCGTTCGCTACTCCTTCCCCGGCGATTGGGCTCTCGTCGAGGGGGACGGCTCACTCACCCTGCTCGGCCGCGGTTCGAACTGCATCAACACCGCAGGCGAGAAGGTCTACCCCGAAGAAGTCGAAGAGGTGGTCAAGCAGCATCCTGATGTCGTGGACTGCCTGGTTGTCGGCATCGATGATGAGAAATTTGGGCAACGCGTCACGGGCGTCGCCTCACTCATACCCGATAGCGAATGCGACGCCGAGACACTGCGTGAGTTTACTCGAACCAAACTCGCCGCCTATAAAATCCCCAAGCAGATCGTGATCGTCGACCAGGTGAAGCGTGCACCGAATGGCAAGGCCGATTACAAGTGGGCCCGGAATGAAATCGAAAGGCACTGATTGGCCGCTGATATTTCAGGCTCCGGGAAGTCAAGTTGGCAGTACCCCCGGTTGAGTTCTTGGGGTTATTCGCTATTGGCGGCGCTCGCGGCGTAAATGTTCTTGAAGTCATCAAAGCCCAGCGTGGAAATTATTTCCCCCTGATCGTCCAGTAACTCGTAACAAGTCCCGCCGTTACTGCGAATACTGAACAGGATGACCACGTCTTCGTCACCGCCACCTTCCCGGTGGGGTTCGTCACTGGCCGGACTGGCGGTATAGCACCCTGTGGGTCGCACTTCTTTCAAGCTACCATCGGCCTCGTACAGTCGATGCTCGCCTCTCAGCACGATCATATGGTTGGGCGCTGTGTGCCGGTGCAGAAATACTTGTTCATTGGCTGCCATTTTGACCAGGACATCGATGATCTTGTTGTCTTCGTCGATATCCAGAATCGAAAACCACAAGTGGTCCGCATTGGGAAGTTGCTGCCATGCAGTTTGGGGATCATCAAAACCTGGAGAAAGCTGGGGCATATCGTTACCTTTATTATTGCAGGTACTGGCTCGCTGGCGCGTGCTTATGCGCCGAGGGTAGTGAGTATAGACAGAAATGAGGTGCTGGCAAGTTAGCTTGAGATCATGGACTGAAGCTACAAAGATGCGCTTAACTGACCGCAAGTACTTATTCAGGTACTGCCAAATTCACTGGCTCTGGGAGACAATCGCAGAATGAATACCTACAAACGCCACCGATTCCCTCCAGATATCATCAGCTATACCGTCTGGCTCCGCTATCGCTTCAATTTAAGCCATCGCGAGGCTGAAGATCTTCTCGCTGAGCATTACAGGAATTTCAGTTTCAGCGCGTGTGCATAATGGAGTGGGGCAGTTGCCTGAGATCTGGTGGAAGATTCCTGTAGTCTGGTAGAGTTAAGTTGTCAGAACTTTCCTGATGTTTAACTTGTCAAAACGTGCGGTTTCTTTATATTTCGATTATTCTAGAAATATCTTGACTGGCTATGAGAACTCGTCTAAGGTGACGTCCATGCAAATTGAAATGGCGGCTGAACAACTGGCTGAGTTAGGCCATACGACTCGATTGGGGGTCTATCGCGCACTGGTGAAGGCCGGTAATGAAGGTTTGCCCGTATCGAGTATCCAGCAACAACTTAATGTGCCGGCTTCAACCTTGTCCCATCACATTTCGCGACTGGCGCGGGTTGGCTTGCTCAAGCAGGTCAGAGAGGGACGGGTTTTAAGATGCTTTGCGCAATTTGCGGCACTGTCTGAGCTGATGGCGTTTCTGTCTGACGAGTGTTGCCTGGACGACGAGGGGTAGCCCCTTTTTTTACTTCTATTATTCTATAATTCTAGAATAATCAATTTATAATGGGAGATGTGAATGTTCTACTCGATGATTTCCGATGAGATGCGACAGGCATTTGAGTTCTTTTTCAATACATTCGGGGAACTGGCGGCGCTGTTCCTGGTGATCAGCTTTATCGTGAGCTTTGTTAATCAAAAACTGCCCGCCAGCAAGATCAAGGTGCTGCTGAGCGGCACCAGAGGCTATGGCGTGGCTATCGGCCTGGGCGCGGTGACGCCGTTCTGCAGCTGTTCAACACTGCCAATGACCATTGGCCTGATTAAGGCACGCGCGCCATTTGGCCCCATTATGACGTTTTTGTTTACGTCACCACTGCTGAACCCTTTTATAGCCGGGCTCTTCTGGGTGAGTTTCGGTGCACAAATCACCCTGGTCTATGCCGGATTCGTGATTGCACTAGCAGTCTGCAGTGGCTGGCTGCTCCAGCATTTCCAGTTTGACCGGTATATACGCGAGGAACTGCTCGTCCCCACGTGCCACAGCAATAAGGCCGATGGCAATGGCACAGCAAGCGCAAGCGGATGCAGCGGCAACCAAACTGCCAATGCATCCAAGGTGAGATGGTCTGAGCTGGCCAGGGAAAGCCTGTCTCAATTTATGTCCTTTGTGCCCTATATGGTTCTGGGGGTCGCTGTCGGTGCGCTGATAAATGGCTATGTTCCAGTGACTTTTTTCGAGCAGTTATCCAACGGATCTATTTTCTGGGTGATACCCGCGGCTGCGCTGGTCGGCGTGATGCTCTATGTGCGGGCATCCACCATGGTACCCATAGCGGCATCGTTGGCTGCCAAAGGCATGAGCATGGGCGCCATTATGTCGTTGACCATCGGCGGGGCCGGCGCCAGTCTGCCAGAGATGATCATGATGAAAAAAATGTTCCACTGGCCACTGCTGCTGGCATTTATCGCGTTGGTTTTCAACACGGCCTGTTTAACGGGGTTTGTGATCGAACTCCTGTAGATCAACACCCACTCCCTGCTATCAAGCACTTAGCGTTAAGGAATATGAACATGATGATTACAACAAATTTCGACAGTGGCAGCATCAACATCATCAATGCAGTCCACCCACAGAACATCAACTTGAGACTTCGTGGTGACAATCAATCCTGCAATGCCCAATGGTTCCATTTCAGGCTGGACACCACGGCAGGTGAACCACATAAAATCACCATAGTTGATGCCGGCAGCAGCACCTTTGCTGCAGGTTGGTCAAATTACCAGGCAGTGGCCTCATATGACGGGCAAGCATGGTTTCGTGTGCCCACCCATTACGACGGCAAAGATCTGGTGATTGATCACACACCCGAGCAGGCGTGTGTCAGCTACGCATACTTTCCACCCTACAGCCAGGCCAGGCAGCAACAGGTTTTCACTGATGCACTAACGTCGAAGCGCTGTACACACATCAGTCTGGGACACACGCCAGAGCAACGATCAATAGACTTGCTTGTGGTTGGCCATGGGCAGCTGGATGAAGGTGCGCAAAAAAAGAAGGTGTGGATTATCGCCCGCCAACACCCTGGCGAAACCATGGCGCAGTGGTTTATTGAGGGTTTGTTAGCGCGATTGCTGAGCAACGACGAGACCGCAGAAAAGCTGTTAGATGAATCGACCTTTTATATCGTGGCGAACATGAACCCCGACGGTAGCGCGAAGGGCAACCACCGAACCAACGCGACTGGCGTAAACCTCAACAGCATCTGGCATGAACCCTCACAATTTGAGGCGCCGGAAGTTTATTACGTGCGAAAAGCCATGCATGCTATAGGGGTTGATCTTTTTCTCGACATACATGGTGATGAAGAGATTCCTTACAGCTTTATGATGGGCGGAAAATCCTCAAAGCAGCTCACGACCAGGGCACTGAACTTCAAGCGCCATTATGAGCAAGTCAATGCAGACTTCCAGGTTGCCCAGGATTATGACACTCACCAGGCAGCAGGTGGCCAGAGTTGCTGCGGCAGCAGTTGCAGCACAAACAATGCGCGCACCATCGCTACGGATTATGTGGAATCGACATTCGGCTGTCTGGCGCTTTTTCTGGAAATGCCCTTCAAGGCATCTGATCCTGACAATCAGGCCCAGCATGTTAATCCCCAGGATATCTGCAAAGGCCTCGGCGCTTCTGTACTCGACACCATACTTCACACATTGCCTGCCCCGCGTTGCGCTCATGGGGCAGGCTCTGTATCAAATTCGGCGCCATTTATACACGTCGATTGAAGCAAAAGCACCGAGGCTAAGGTGATACATTCTTCATTGATGAAGTCTTCGCCGGTGTGCCGGACCATTCAGATCAATGGCAAGCAGCATTATCTGTGGCAGCGCCGCTGCTTGAGGCAACTAGATCAGAATTGCCTTTTTCCTGATGTTTAACTTGTCAAAACCCTTAATTTATCTGGCCCAGAAAAATAAATTTTCCGGTACCCCCTTGTGCTAGCATGATGCGGTCGATTTGATCTGGAAAATAGATAGTGATCACGGCCTTCCATATATTTGCAGGTGCCATGGCCCTGATTTCAGGTTCCATAGCGTTTTATGCCCTTAAAGGTGGCTTGATACACCGAAAAAGTGGATTAGTTTTTGCTGTTTCTATGCTTATTATGGCTGCTTCAGGTGCCGGCATAGCCGCTTTCAAATATGAGTTGCTCAA
>JBALVO010000103.1:0-13865 GCA_036961445.1 Halioglobus sp. | reverse complement strand
AAAAAGCAGGAGAAACGGACGTGAAAGGGACAATACTAACCTGCATAACCACTGCGGCAGCAGTGTTACTGACGGTTGTAAGCCTTTCTGCCACCGCAGGAAGAGACTACTACCGCTGGGTGGATGAACGTGGCAATCCGGTACATAGTGATCGGCCGCCACCCATGGGCGTCGACTATGAAGTGGTGTCCACCGGCTCCAGCCTTATACGACAAGTGAATTCAGAAGAAGGGGCTGTTCCGGCAACCACCGATCCTAGTGTAGGCAATGAATTTGAACGAGTAGATACAGAACAAATTCAGGTTATTAAGAAAAACCCTGAGTATTGCAAACGGGCTCAGGATAACCTGGCAACCCTTTCCGGCGCCGCAAGAATACGAATTCGCAATGATAAGGGCGAATTTCGCTACCTGGATGAAGAAGAAAAGGAAATACAGCGGCAGACCGCACGAGATAGCATCGCGATCCACTGTGATTGAGCTGACCTCAGAAACAACAAAGGCCCCACTGGGGCCTTTGTTGTTTTACAGGTGCCTAAACAGCGGAGTTTTCCCGTCCAGGCCGACTGAGATAGTCTGACCCGGCTCAAACTCCCCCGCCAAAATGCGCTGCGCCAACGGATTCTCCAGCTCCTGCTGAATAGCCCGCTTCAACGGACGTGCGCCATAGACCGGGTCGAAACCCGTCTCGACCAGCCGATCCATAAAGGCATCACTGATTTCCAGCGACAATTCACGCTCGGCCAGGCGCTGCCTGAGTGACTGCAGCTGAATGGTGGCAATGCCACGAATCTGGTCTATCGACAGAGGGTGGAATACCACCGACTCATCCACTCGATTGATAAATTCCGGGCGAAAATGCGTGCCAACCACTTCCATCACTGCCGCTTTCATCGCCTCGTAATCGCCTTCCCCCGCCATCTCCTGGATCAGGTGCGAGCCAAGATTAGAGGTCATCACAATAACCGTGTTGCGAAAATCCACCGTCCGGCCCTGGCCATCGGTCAGGCGGCCGTCTTCGAGTACCTGCAATAAGATATTAAAGACATCCGGGTGGGCTTTCTCCACTTCATCGAGCAGCAGTAATGAGTAGGGACGACGGCGCACCGCTTCGGTGAGATAGCCTCCCTCTTCATAGCCCACATAGCCCGGGGGCGCGCCGATCAGGCGAGCCACCGAGTGCTTCTCCATAAATTCGGACATATCCAGGCGCACCATGGCGTCTTCACTGTCGAACAAAAAGTCCGCCAGTGCCTTACACAGCTCCGTTTTACCCACGCCGGTGGGGCCCAGAAACAAGAAGGAGCCGTTGGGGCGCTTGGGGTCGGACAAGCCCGCTCGGGAACGCCGCACCGCATTGGACACGGCGGTAACCGCCTCATCCTGGCCCACGACCTTGTTGTGCAGGGACTCCTCCATACGCAACAGCTTTTCCCGGTCGCCTTCCATCATCTTGGACACCGGAATACCGGTCCAGCGGGACACTACCTCAGCGATCTCTTCATCGGTCACCTTGTTGCGCAGCAGAACGTTGGATGTAGCCTGCCCCTCGGTTTGCTGAGCTAACGCCAGCTGCTTTTCCAGTTCAGGCATGCGCCCGTACTGCAGCTCCGACATAAGGGTCAGGTCGCTGGCCCTGCGAGCAGCTTCCAGATCCAGCTTGACCTGCTCCAGATCGCTTTTGATCTGGGCAGCGCCCTGCACAGACGCTTTCTCCGCTTTCCAGATTTCTTCCAGGTCAGAAAATTCCCGCTCCGCCTTGTCAATTTCCTCATCCAGCAATTCCACCTGCTTTTTCGCCGCCGGGTCGGTATCTTTTTTGACCGCTTCGCGCTCGATTTTCAGCTGTATCAGCCTGCGCTCCAGCTTGTCCATCACCTCGGGCTTGGAATCGATCTCCATGCGGATACGACTGGCCGCCTCGTCTATCAGGTCGATGGCCTTGTCCGGCAACTGGCGGTCCGTTATATAGCGCTGAGACAGCTTGGCGGCAGCGATGATCGCACTGTCAGTGATATCCACCCCGTGGTGCACCTCATAACGTTCCTTGAGGCCGCGCAAAATAGCGATAGTCCCCTCTTCACTGGGCTCCTCGACCAGCACTTTCTGGAAACGGCGCTCCAGCGCCGCATCTTTCTCCACGTACTGGCGATACTCGTTCAGCGTGGTAGCACCCACGCAATGCAACTCGCCACGGGCCAGGGCCGGCTTGAGCATATTGCCCGCATCCATGGAACCTTCTGCCTTGCCCGCACCTACCATGGTGTGTAACTCATCGATAAACAGGATGATCCGTCCTTCCTGCTTGGACAGCTCATTGAGTACCGCCTTCAAGCGCTCCTCGAAGTCACCGCGAAATTTGGCTCCGGCCAAAAGAGCGCCCAGATCCAGGGAAAGAACCCGCTTGTCACGCATGCTTTCCGGCACCTCACCATTGATCACACGCTGGGCAAGACCTTCGATAATGGCTGTTTTACCAACGCCGGGCTCGCCAATCAGTACCGGATTGTTCTTGGTGCGGCGCTGCAACACCTGAATGGTGCGGCGTATCTCATCGTCACGGCCAATCACGGGATCCAGCTTGCCCTGTTCTGCGCGCTCGGTGAGGTCGATAGTGTATTTATCCAGGGCCTGCCGGGATTCCTCTGCCTCCGGGTTGTTAACGCCTTCGCCGCCGCGCATTTGCTCGATGGCGCCCTGCAGTGCTATCGGGGTCAGGCCATTAGCCTTGAGCAACTCGCCTACCGGCGTCTTGCTCTCCAGCATCGCCAACAGCACCAGCTCGCTGGAGATATAGGTATCGCCGCCTTGCTGGGCGAGCTTATCTGTCACATTCAGGATGCGCCCCAGGTCACTGGACATATGCACATCGCCCCCTGTGCCGCTAACCGTGGGCAGCGCTGCAATTGAAGATTTGACGCTCTCTGCCAGCCCTTGAAGATTAGCCCCGGCTTTTTGCAAAAGAGGCCGGCAAGCGCCACCGGACTGATCCAACAGCGCACTTAACAGATGCACCGGTTCGATGAAATTGTGATCTTTACCCAATGCCAGGGACTGGGCATCCGCCAGTGCGGTCTGCAGCTGGTTGGTCAGTTTTTCCATTCTCATAGTATTTACGCTCCTCGCTAAACACGCCCTTAAACAGGGTCTATTACTCTATGCCTCCATAAATGGGGCCAAATAGCCCTATTTCAAGTGAGGAGATAAGTCAGGGAGAGGTATTAGTGCAACTGGATCAAACTGGCCATACGCCCGGTTTGCCCATCGCGTCGATAGGAGAAAAATTGTGCAGCGTCGCTAAACGTGCATAAACCACCGCCGTATACCCGAGTCACCCCCGCCAGGCGCAGGCGCAGCCTGGCCAGCGCATATAAGTCAGCAAGATAGTGTCGCGCATTACCGGCACTGGGGACAAAACAGGCAGCGACCTGTGCTGCGTCGGCCGCTGCTGCGCCTGCCAGGTATTGGGCTCTGACTTCCGCCCCCACCTCAAATGCTCCAGGCCCAATGGCAGGCCCCAACCATGCCAGAATCTGACCCGGCGGTGCCGTCATCGCCGCAACCGTAGCCTCCAGAACACCATCCAGCAAACCTCGCCAGCCTGCATGGGCGGCAGCCACCTGGTCGCCGGATGAAGAACAAAATAGCACCGGCAGACAATCGGCAGTAAGCACCGCGCAAGCCACATTCGCACTGCGGCTCCACACGGCATCGGCTGCTGGATACTCGTCATCTGCACCCGCCTCCACCACCTGATTCCCGTGTACCTGATGCAACCATTGAATATGACTGCCCGCAGGCAATGCGCGCGCCAGAACCTGCCGATTATGAACAACGGCGGCTTCACTATCGCCCACATGCTGCCCCAGGTTGAGGCTAGCAAATGGCGCACAGCCAACGCCTCCCAAGCGCGATGTACTCAGCGCCAGGATATTGGCCGGGGCCGGCCAATCTGGCCTAATAAAGTGCGCTGTCGCCGGCAAGAGGCGGGTCTTCCTGCTGTAGAGTGTTAAGCAACTGCGCAATGTCATCAGCCAAAGGGCATTCAAAGCGCACGTCCTCACCGGTCGCCGGATGAATGAGTCCCAACGCCTGCGCATGCAGCGCCTGTCGCTTGAACCCTCGCAGGGCAGTGATCAGACTATCGGAGGCTCCCTTGGGTATACGAGGGCGCCCGCCGTACTGAGGATCGCCAATCAACGGGTAGTGTTTATGCGACATATGCACGCGAATCTGGTGGGTGCGCCCGGTCTCCAGCTTTACCGCGATCCGCGTGTGATGGCCAAAGCGCTGGACCACCCGATAGTGGGTAACGGCATGCTTGCCTCCGGAGGCGGTCACGGCCATTTTTTTACGCGCCCTGGGATGGCGGCCAATCGGGGCGTCGACTGTCCCGCCGCCGGTCATGGCTCCGATCACCACGGCACAGTATTCGCGTTTAACCGTGCGGGCCTGCAGCTGTGCCACCAGGTTATGGTGCGCCGGGAGGGTCTTGGCCACCACCATAATACCCGAAGTGTCCATATCCAAACGATGAACAATACCGCCGCGAGGTAGTTGCGACAGCGCCGGTGCATGCGCCAGTACAGCATTTACCAGTGTGCCATCGGCATGGCCGGCCGCCGGATGCACTACCAGCCCGGCAGGTTTGTTGACCACTAAAATAGCGTCGTCCTCATAGACAATATCCAGATCGATGTCCTGCCCCTGCCAGCCTACTTCCGCTTCCAATTTCGCCTTTATCAGCAAAATGGCACCCTGGGAGACTTTGTCCCGCGGTCGGTGCTGCTGACCATCCACCTGCAGTTCACCGTTCTTGATCCAGGTCTGCAGCCGGGAGCGGGAATAATCCGGAAACAGCTGTGCTGCCACCTGGTCCAGTCGACAACCGCCAAGGTCATCCGGGACGCTAGCTTCAAGTTCTATCGTGTCAGTCATTACATTTCCTGTTTATGCAAAAGCCGTGCTGTGGTTAAATACCGCTCCAACAGTACCTGCGCAGCGGTCGATATTAACATGCCCGCGCTACCCGATTTGGTGGAACCATTGAAATACGTTTTTATCATACTATTTAGCCTCGTTATCTATGGCTGCTCCAGTAACGATCCGTTGCCCGACATCCCCGCTGATACCGGCGAGCAGGAGATGTATGAGGACGCACAACGCCAATTGCGCAACGGCAGTTTTGACCTGGCGGTACGCAGCCTGCAATTATTGGAGTCACGCTATCCCTTTGGTAAGTACGCCGAACAGGCGCAGTTGGAGCTGATCTACGCTCACTACAACGCCTACGAACACGAGGCAGCCGTGGAAGCGGCTGATCGTTTCATTCGCCTGCACCCGCAACATCCCAATGTAGATTACGCCTACTATATGAAAGGGCTGGCCGCGTACACTGGCAATGAGGATATATTCGCCCGCTTTGTGAACACGGACCAAACCAAGCGCGACACCAGTCATGCCAAGGAAGCGTTTGCCGAGTTCTCACAGTTGGTTACCCGCTATCCAGAAAGCCCCTACGCAGCAGACGCCAAGGCGCGCATGGTGTCTCTGCGCAACCAGCTGGCTCGCCACGAAATCGTTGTCGCCAACTACTACTTTCGTCGCGGCGCCTACATGGCAGCCACCAACCGCGGACGCTATGTGGTAGAGAATTTCCAGCGCACGCCAGCGGTAGCTGACGGCCTGGCGGTGATGGCGCAAGGCTATATCCTGCTGGGCATGGACGACCTCGCCACGGATTCCATCGACGTTTTGGCCATGAACTACCCGAATCACCCGTCATTGAATGAAAACGGGGAGTTCGTCAGCGTCTACACCCTGGACGGTTTGCAGCGCAGCTGGATTAACAAACTCAGCTTCGGCCTGTTTGATCCGCCCAAACCACCGCAGTTTGACAACCGCCCGGCGATCAACGTCTAGCTCTTAGTCGCCGATACTCCACCCCGAGGTAATGGGATAACGCCGGTCCCGCCCAAACCCACGGCGGGTAATGCGCACGCCTATCGGTGCCTGGCGGCGTTTGTATTCATTCAAATCCACCAGGCGCAGCACGCGATTCACCTGCTCCCGGTCCATGCCCGATGCAATGATGGCTTCGGCGCTGTAATCTTCCTCTACGTACAGCTCCAAAATACGATCCAGCACATCATACGGTGGCAGGCTGTCTTCATCCTTCTGGTCGGGGGCCAGTTCCGCCGACGGCGGACGATCTATAACTCGCTGTGGGATACAGGGCCCCAGCGTATTGCGGTAACGACACAGATCGAACACCAGCGTCTTGGGCACATCCTTTAGTACGTCAAAACCACCGGCCATATCGCCATACAACGTGGAGTAACCCACTGCCATCTCACTCTTGTTGCCAGTAGTGAGCACCAGTAAGCCCTTTTTATTGGATATGGACATCAGCAACACGCCGCGGCAGCGGGCCTGCAGGTTCTCCTCGGTGGTATCGGGCGCCATGCCAGCAAACTCATCTTGCAAGCTGGCCATAAACGATTCGTAGATCGACTCGATAGAAATGACCTTGTGATTCACACCCTGCGTGTCGGACTGTTCTGCCGCATCCTCGACACTCATTTGCGAGGTATAGCGAAAGGGCATCATGATTGCCTCAACCCGCTCCGCACCCAGTGCCTCCACTGCAATCGCCAGGGTGAGAGCAGAATCTATACCTCCGGACAAACCCATTACCACCCCGCCAAAGCGATTCTTATTCACATAATCGCGAACCCCAACAACCAGGGCGCGCCAGGTGGCGGCCAATTCATCCAGCGGCGGAAACACTTTAAGGCCTGACACCTGCGCGGGCCCAGTACCAAAATCCAGCTGCACCCAGTAGTCGCTCTCTTCGAAATTGGGTGCCGCTGCGGCCAAGGTGCCGTCGGCTGCAACCACAAATGAACCACCATCAAAGACTAACTCGTCCTGGCCGCCCACCTGATTGACATAGACAATGGGCAGGCCGCACTTCCGCGCCCGCTCTGCCACCAACGCCCAACGCTCGCCGCGCTTGCCGCGGTGATAGGGCGATGAGTTGAGATTCAATAATAGTTTAGCCCCTGCTGCTGCCACCTGAGCGGTAGGCCCGTCCTCCCATATATCTTCACACACACTCAGGCCCACCGGTACGCCGGCAATGTTCACGACACAGGCCTCGCTGCCGGAACTAAAATAGCGCTTTTCGTCAAATACCTGGTAATTAGGCAGACACTGTTTGCGGTATTGGGCAATGACCTGCCCGCGGTGCAGCACACCGGCGACATTATAGAGTTTGCCGTCTTCGCGCAGCGGGTAACCGACCACCGCATAGGCCGAGCCGGTCATTGCCGCGCAGATTTTTTCCAGCGACTGGCTTACCCGCACGGCAATGCTGGGTCGCAACAACAGGTCTTCCGGGGGATAGCCGCTCAGCGTCAGCTCGGGAAACACCACCACGGGTACGTCGCGCTGCTGTTCAGCGCGCTGTATTACCTGGATAACTTTTTCGGTATTGCCTTCAAAGTCCCCCACAAGGGTATTCATCTGGGCCATCAGGACGTTCAGGGTGGTCATGAGCATTCTCAAGTAAAGCTATATCAGGAGCGGTATTGTCCGGAAAAGCGACGAGTTTAGCCAGCCTCTTTGTCGTTAGACGCTACGAGTCGGATCGACGTTCACAAACGCATTCAGACGAGATTTGCACAGCAGGTGCCTGATCGCTAGTGCGTATTTCGCTCGCTCATTTTCCAGCAAATGCCTGTTACAATTAAGACACTCAAAAGACAGTACCCGGACAAACAGGCAGCCCCGAACTTGAACCGCCCCGCCATATTGACGCAGCCATCAGCGCAGCCAGCAGGCCAGCAGAACCTGGCACTGTTTCGTATCTATGTCGCCTACCGGTCATTACTCGCACTGGTGTTACTGATGATGCTGGTGAGCCCCAATACGCGGCAGTTAGTCGGCGCACTTAATCCAACGCTGTACATGGGCGTTGCCTTGGCTTATCTGGCAACCAGTGTTCCTCTAGTAGGATCGCTGTCCACCCGCCTGGACCAGAGGTTATTGCTACTGGTGTTCCTGGCGGACATCGCGGCTATTATTGTATTGGCAGACAGCAGCGGAGGCATGGTCAGCGGCCTGCCAGTGTTACTGGTAATCACCGTGGCCGCCAGCGCTGTGCTCGTGACCAACCGCACCCTGGCCACGTTAATCGCCGCTTTGAGTGTTTTGGCCATACTACTGGATACACTGCGACTGATTCTCTATGGCGGGCTCGATAGCGGCGCTCTATTCCCCGCCGGCTTACTGGGCATACTTATTTTTGGCGTGTCAATAATGGTCCAGGCCATCTCCCATCGCCTGGGTCGGGCCGAGGAACTGGCGCGCAATCGAGCCAGCGATCTGTACACCCTACAACGCCTGAACGAGCAGATCGTACAACATATGGAGACGGGCATCCTGCTGGTTAACAACGACGGCGTGGTGCGCGTAATGAACAAGTCCGCCACCGGCCTGCTGGCCCCGGACAGGCCATTAACCGTAGAACAGGGGCGACAACTGGCCGATTACTGCACTGAACTGGCGTACCAGTTTGAGCACTGGAAAGACACCGGTGTGCATCGGGCCAAGCCGTTCAAAATAGCGGATAACAGTCCGTTGGTGATTGCTCATTTTCGGGCATTACAACCCAACGGCCACCAGGAAACACTGATATTTGTAGAGGATTACACACCCATCACGCAATACGCCCAATCTCTGAAGCTCGCCTCACTAGGACGCCTCACAGCGAGCATCGCCCATGAAATCCGCAATCCACTGGGGGCAATAAGCCATGCCGCACAGTTGTTGCAGGAATCACAGGAGCTGTCTGGCCCTGACCACCGCATGGCGGATATCATCCAGCATCACTGCGAGCGCGTGAACCAGATCGTGGAAAGTGTCATGCAGATATCCCGGCGGGAACCGCCTAAACCCGAATACCTGCAATTGGCCGACTGGCTTAACGATTTTGTGAGTAGCTATCTCAAGACCCTCAATCGTGCCGCGGAGGTCACCATCGATTGTGAGTACAAAGAACTACTGGTGGAGTTTGATCCGGAAAATCTGCAGCGCGTGATCGCCAACCTGCTGGACAATGCACTACGCCATAGTAAGCTGGTAGCCAACATCGAAACCGCTAAAATACTGGTGAGTCTCGACTTTACGACCCATCAGTGCCTGTTGGATATTGTCGATGCGGGCACAGGAGTGGCAGCATCGGATCAGGCCAAACTGTTCGAACCTTTTTTTACCACTGTGGAGGAAGGCAGTGGCATGGGCTTATACCTGTGCAAGGAATTGTGCGAGATAAACAATGCCAACCTCATTTATCACCCCACAAAACACGGCGAGAGCTGTTTTCGTATTTCATTAAACCAAAGAGCCCTTTAGATCATACCCATGACAGTACAAAGCGTTTTAATCGTCGATGATGAACCGGACATTCGGGAACTGCTGGATATCACCCTCAGCAGAATGGGCCTCAATACCTACAGTGCGGCGACGCTGCTTGAGGCACAGCAAAAAGTGGCCGAATTAAAACCGGATCTGTGCCTGACCGATATGCGCTTACCCGATGGCAACGGCATCACCCTGGTGGAATACATCCAGCAGGAATTCCCCCATATCCCGGTCGCCATGATTACCGCCCATGGCAGTGTGGAAACGGCCATTACCGCCCTGAAAGCCGGTGCCTTTGATTTCATCAGCAAACCGATTGAGCTGGAGGCTTTGCGCAAGCTCGTTGGCACTGCGCTGCAACTCGACGGAGACACACGCAAGCTGAAGGACGCAGTAGACCAAGACCTGATTGGCCGCGCACCGGCCATTCAAGTACTACGCGAGCAGATAAGTAAACTCGCTCGCAGCCAGGCGCCGGTGCATATTAATGGCGAATCCGGTAGCGGCAAGGAAGTCGTCGCCCGGCTCATTCATAACAATGGCCCCCGCGCAGCCGGCAGTTTCGTCGCGGTAAACTGCGGCGCCATACCGCCGGACTTAATGGAAAGTGAACTATTTGGCCATATGAAAGGCAGCTTCACCGGCGCCACCCAGGACAAGATCGGCTTATTCCAGGCAGCCGCCGGTGGCACCCTGTTCCTTGACGAGGTCGCCGACCTGCCGCTGGCCATGCAGGTGAAATTACTGCGCGCCATACAGGAAAAAACGGTGCGCCCGGTCGGGGCCAATGAAGAGCATGCCACCGATATACGCCTGCTCAGTGCCACCCATAAAGACCTGGCGGCAGAAGTGGAGGCCGGGCGTTTTCGCAACGACCTGTACTACCGCATCAACGTTATCGATGTACAGGTACCGAGCCTGCGGGAACGCATGGAGGATTTACCAGAACTGGCCGCCGGCATACTAACGCGCATTGCTTACCAAGAGGGCAATGCAGATACTCTATTGGACAAGTCCGCCATTGGCGCATTATCTGAATACGATTTTCCCGGCAACGTGCGCGAGCTGGAAAACATACTGGAACGCGCCCTGGCACTGTCTGATGGGGGAATGATTAGCGCAGCCGAATTGCAGTTCTCCAAATCTGCGCCGCGCAGTCCATCAGCGAAAACCCGAAAGACTGACGACAGCAACGCTACCCTGGGCTGGTCAGCGCAAGAAGCTTACGGTGATATGGAAGCTTACCTGGAGGACATTGAGCGACAAATTCTCAGCGCAGCACTGGAAGAATCGCGCTGGAATAAAACAGCTACCGCCAAGCTGCTGGGAATCAGTTTTCGCAGCTTGCGGTATCGGTTGAAAAAATTAAATCTCGAAGATTGAGCCTGAGTTAAATCCCTGGAATTTACCAACACTCATCAAGGGAACCCGGGGCAGCAGTATCACTTGCATCCACATTAGTTTTAACGCCATTCTCAGTGATTCTGAATCCCTGGCATCTGTCATCTTTCAATTGCAGCCCTTTAGGCAGCGCTGTGACCTCATAATTCAAGGTAGAGATTAAATTAACACCGATCTGGTACACCGCATCACCAGTAGCCGAAGGATATCGATCTACCAGCTTATTGACATAAAAAGCATCCGCTCCATCTACGCCATAACCTAATTTTTCGAGAGTGTCAGCATAGGTCTTATTGTTGATAAAATATTGCTCCTGCCTGGCAACAACATCTTGTAATATGCCTCTCCCGGCGGAACGATTACTCTTAATCACTGAACTTTGATAAGCCGGAAGCGCCACCAGCAATAAAATACTGAGAATCACCAGGACGATCATTAGTTCAATTAGCGTAAAGCCTGTTACTTTATTCATTTCGGCCCTTCCAGGGTTTGTCCAGTAGGCATTGCTACCCAAAGCGTTAACCAACAACATTATTGATCAACACCCTCCTCTTTCCAGTAAACACGCCATAGGCTACGTCCTTTGATATTGTATATCTGCCTGCCGCCAATGCCTTTGCCAGGAATCAGTACATAATCCTCATAAGGGATAACATCACCGGGTATGCCAGGGCCAATATCAGACCATCGGTCCGCTTTATCAATGACCCCAATCTCCGCAGCGAGATCGAAAGCTGGCGAACCGTCACTCAAATTGACCAGGTAGACACGACCACTGCCTTCTGAGGGTTCACACACTTCCGCTGCAGTCCCCTTATTTGGCAAATACGTGGTGAACAAAACCACGCCATTCGTCGTCAACGGCCGGGAAAGTCCTTTTTCACCATCGGCTTCTAACTTAAGCTTCCACCCGTTAGTGATATCCGCTCCCGTACACGCTGTCTCCTCTCCGGTAAGACAAGCATCCGTAATATCAAAGAGGCCGGTTGGAATGGACTCCGTGGGATTATCTATCACAAAGGGCGCACGATCTTTTAACACTGCACTATTAGCATTGGTGGTTATAAACGAATCCTTGATCATAAAGGCATAATCTTGTGTAGCGGTGCCTTTGGGATGGGCTCTATCGCCAGAGGTAATGATCACGCCGTCGTAGCTGGCGCCGGTTGCGGTCACCCGCGCCTTGACATAATCAGGTGCGTGAAAGAAACGGCGATCGTTAGCCCCGGATCCGCCTAAGCGGGCCAGCTGGGTGACATACCAATTGTCATCATCGCGTAGTTCAGTACCTGTAACTTTGTACTTAAACTCGGTCAATTCGACCCGCCAAATGTTACCGCCCGTATCACCCACATAGGCGCGGTCAACAACATTGTTGTTATCCGAATCAATCACCGCCAACGCCGTGGGTATGCTATCAACCATGGCAGCGACACAATGCGTGTCGTCATCATCAGTACAGACCGCAGCTCCGGGCCCTATGGCCCGCCAGATCAGATCGCCCGTCAAGGCGTTGACCACATAAATGGCATTACCCACTGTATCGTCAGCATCACCAAGGTCTTTGCCGACCCGAGATGTGCCGCTCCAGCCGCCGTTATAACCACCGGCGAAAATCAACACGGGGGTATCCGCATCGCCGTCATCATCTCCACCCAGTGTGTCACCCAAATCCAGCGTCGTTGCTACGGGTGTAGAAAAGGTTAGTGCCAGCTGCTCAAAGCCGGGGGTCTGGTTGGTTATTTTCCACTTAAACGCCGGAGCCGCCGGATTGGTCACATCGAACGCATAATAACCCTTTCCTCCGCGCCGCTGGCCTATAAATACCATTGCATAATCATTATCACCTGCTTCTACATTGCCATCTCTGTCCGCATCATATACGTAGGAAACAGCTTCGCCATCCATACCATAAGGGTGTGGTGGTGCAGACTGGGCGAAGTTCCGGGCCAAAGTATTTTGCATGCCCAGCATTTCCAGTGGCACAAAGGCCCTGACCTCCTGGCCCGACTCATTGCCATCTGATTCCGTGTTCTTGACAAAATGAACGACGCCGTCGTTGGTACCAAAAAACAAGTAAATTTCAGGATTGTTAGGATCGCGGGATCCTGCCTCTTCTGGACGGACACCATAATTCACCACCAATGGGCGCGAGTGCATGGGATCGCTCATCAGCCAGGGGCGGTTATCGGTAACGTCACTGTCAGCGTCAGCATCATAGGTATCGATTCCACGAATCCAGCCAATGGTTGCCACTTCGTCAATTGGGTCGAGCGTGCTATTAGGATCGAGATAATCGAGAAGGTTGGTCAGGTCCATCGTCGTATCCAGCCCCAGGCCCACCCCGGGGGTATTGGGGTCTTCTGTAAAGACCTGTCTATTGCTACCGCTATTATCGGTCCCGACCGCTCCACCAAGATACCCGGTGATGTTCTGGCCAGCGCCTCCGCGCGTAATAGAGCGACCATCCGTGCCGCAGAATTCCGTAGGCTCCAGCGGCAACGTGCCGTCTGTACAACCGGCAGGAGTCACACCCTCTCCGGCCGGATCGGTCCAGAAAGTGAGGGCATCATCAAGAATTCTGCCATCGGTGGCGGATATAGCGCGCACCGGTGGGTCATCTAATTCGCCAAAGGCGTTGGCCTGGGCGATGATTGGCACCGAAGCGCCGAAAAACGGATCTTGCGGATCGGTGATCGTAAGAGGGGCGACCCGCAGTTTCTTCACATTCCCGTTCCAACGTGGCTCCGCCTCGGCCTGAAACAGGGCGAAAAAGATATTGTCTACGGCCTTGGCCCGGTCAAATACGTTAGTCGGCACAGAGGCTGCTACAAACGTGGTGCTCACGCTGAGAATATCACCAAAAATTAATCTAAGAGTTTTCAATACTGCCTGCGGATCACCCAATGGAAAAGCGGTTCCAGTACCACCGGCCGCAGCCATCGCATTAGTATTCGTTCGAACCTTGTCTGCCAAAAAGTAACTGGTGACGTTTTGGTTTCCAGATATGTTACTGAAATGGTTCAGATCAAGAGCATC
>JBALVO010000102.1:4991-13931 GCA_036961445.1 Halioglobus sp. | reverse complement strand
GTCGATTTTCACCGGCCATGAGGTCCACTTCGTGCAGCTCCAGTTCGATGCCTTTCTCGGCGGCAAATATACGCACCACATGAGGGTTGGGGCCCATTGAATTAAATAGCTTCATGCTCTTTGTCCTTATTTTATAGGTTCTGATCGTGGAGCATGAAGTATGGCACAGTTTGTCCTGAATTCTGCGCCATATAGCGCTCAGGCTATCGTCGAAAGCTCGAAATCCGCTTCCTCCAGATGCTTGTGGTCTTTCAGGAAAGTGCGCGCGTTGTAGGGGTACAGGCTGGCGATCTCGCCGTCTTCGCGTTTGTACCAGCTTAAGCAATCCCCAGCCCATACAGTTTCTTGCAGAGCCGCACGAATATCGTCGTTGTAGCGTTTATGGGCATCAGCCCTGACCTGGATGACCTTGTCATCACCGGCGGCAGTAATCGCCTGCAGAATCAGGTTCAACTGCGCTTCAATCATGTACACCACGGAAGTGGTGCCGACACCCGTATTGGGACCGGTGGTCATGTAGAAGTTGGGCATCCCGGGTACAAACGCGCCCTTGTAAGCGGAGGGGATGTCCGCCCAGAGTTCGCTCAGTTTAACCCCTCCGGGGCCGACCACTTCGGTTTTACGCATGTAGTTTTCCATGTCAAAGCCGGTGGCATATACGATAATATCGGCCGGGTAACGGCAGCCGTCCTTGGTCACCACAGCATCGGCTTCGATACGCTCAATGCCGCTGGTCACCAGGTCGACATTGGGGCGGTTCATGGCACTGTAGAAATTATCGGCCACCAGAATGCGCTTACAACCCAGGGAGAATTCGGGAATCATCGCCTGGCGCATATCCTGGTCTTGTACACTTTGTCGAATATGCCCTTTGAGCAGCTTTTCCAGACGCTCGCGCCAGCGCGATCGTCCCTTGGTTTTCACCACAGGAAATAACAGGTATTCGCCCTTCAGGAACAGGAATCGACGGTAGAGTCGGCCCAGTATTGGCCATTTTGCAAAGCGGCTTTTTTCGTTGTCGGTGAAGTCGCGATCGTTGCGTGGTGCAACATAGTTCGGGGTGCGCTGGTATACATCCAGGTGTTTTGCAATTTTGGCCAACTCGGGAATCAACTGTATAGCGCTGGCCGCGCTGCCAATTACGGCTACCCGTTTGTCGGTAAAATCTACAGTGTGGTTCCACTCGGCAGAGTGCATCGAGGGCCCCTGGAAGCCCTCCATACCGGCAATAGTGGGGAAGGCGGGCAGGTGTAGACCGCCGGTGGCAAAGATCACGTGGCGCGCCGCGACGGTACTGCCGTCAGCCAACTGGGCAATCCAGAGTTTACGCGGGTCATCAAAGCGAAATTCTTGCACCGCGGTATTGAGCTGGATATGGCGCTTTACATCATATTTTTCCGCGCAGCGCTCGATGTAGGCCTGAATTTCCGGCTGCGGGGAAAATTTACGCGACCAGTTGGGGTTCGGCTCGAAGGAGTAACAATACAGGTGCGAGGCGATATCACAGGCCGCGCCGGGGTAGGTGTTGTGCCACCAGGTGCCGCCTATCCCCGCCGCTTTTTCAAACACCCGGATGTTATTGATACCTTGCTCGCGCAACTTGATCGCCGCGCAGACACCGCCAAAACCCGCGCCCAGAATAATGACATCAAGGACTTCAGGGTGTTCTGTGACTTGCATCGAATCCGTCATTGGCTCCACCTCGTGATATAACAAAAAATTCCAATGCCGAGAATTTTAAAGCAGACGCTTTACAAAGCAAGGTGTTTTTCAAAACTCGCTGTTGGCTTGCCTAAAGCCGTTGGCAGGCGCTAGAGTAGCGGCTTTTACATTGCGCGAAACAAGGAGCATCTGTGGCCAGGAAAAACTGGATATTAATAATGGCGTTATTACTGGGTATGGCTGGACACATAAGCGCCCAGGCGGAATCGCAGGTGGAGGTGGAGCTGATACTGGATGGCTTTCACCAGGCGGCAGCCGAGGCAGATTTCGATGCCTATTTTGCCGCCATGACTGATGACGTGGTTTTTCTGGGGACAGATGGAACCGAACGCTGGCAGGGTCAGGCCTTTCGCGATTTTGTGCAGCCCCATTTTGCCACCGGTGGTGGCTGGGCCTATACGCCGGTGCAGCGCAATATTACGCTGGCCACTGATGGGCAGAGCGCCTGGTTTGACGAAAGTTTGCAAAATGATGGACTGGGTTTGTGTCGTGGTAGCGGCGTATTGGTTAAGTCAGCGCAGGGTTGGAAAATAGCCCAGTACAACCTGAGTGTACCGGTGCCCAATGCCATAGTGGGGGATGTAGTGGCAGACATTGCAGCGTTGCACACCGCCGGGGGTAATGCCTCATTGCCAGCTGTTAGTACACCGGATGCCGGGATTGACGCCTACGCGAGCGAGGCGGCGCCGTCAGCTGTTGCGGTAGAGTCGGTGGTGAAGGAGCCTGAGGAGGACCCGGAGCCAGTGCCTGCAAAGACTGCCAATTGCAGCAAGAAACGCTTCAAGACCAATCGCAAGGCCGGTTGTTAGCCGCCACGGAACACTGCCTGGATCAGGTGGTGATAATCAAGCGCAATGCCTGCAGTTGCAGGTTGGCATGCTGAATATGAATGGCGCATTCCTCTATGCGATAGCGCAAGTGATTCAGTTCCTCTTCGCGGATGGAGGGGTTGACCTCGCGCAGTGCCGTCAGGCGTTGTAGCTCGTCGCCCAGGTCAGCCCGCATAGTTGTTTCGGCTGCGGTCAATATAACCTGCAGCTGGGTTTCTGCCTGGCCCGCGGCGAGTAACATTTTTGCCTCTACCTCAGAGTGCACCTGCTTGATGATCGCCAGCGCGGTGTGTTTCTTGACCTGCTCGATCAATTTGTTTAGTCGCTCATGGGGAACCAGTTCTGCCAGATCCTTGCCGCGTGCGTCGACCAATAAACGAATGGGACTCAGCGGAAGAAAGCGTTCAACCTGCAGTGCACGCGGAGCTACGCAATTAATGGTGTAGAGCGCTTCCAGCATCATGGTGCCCGGTGCCACGCCCTTGAGGCTGAGGGTACCTATGGCGGCATTACCCAGCTCTGTGGAGTGCACCATTTCCATCGCTTCCACAAGCATGGGATGCTCCCAGGTGACAAACTCCATGTCCTCCCGCGACAGAGCTTTGTCACGGCTAAACGTGACGGTGGTGCCGTCTTCATGGACATAGGGGAAGTGCCCGGTGAGCATATGCTCGGAGGGGCGTAATATCAGCGTTTGCTCAGAGTGGAACTCCTGATCCACGCCAAAGGCCTCGCACAGTGTCTCCAGGTATTTTTCCAGAGTGTCGCCGCTTTCGTTGGCCTGGATTTCCTCTATCAGTGAAGCAGCCACCGCTGGTTTGCAGGAATTGCGTTCCAGCAATTTATCGCGACCCTCGCGCAACTCCTGCCTTGTTTTGATGGTGAACTCAGCGCTGTCTACGAGTAGGGTGTCAAACTCTGCGGTGCGCTGTTGCAGTTGCGGTAGCAAGCGCTCGCGAAAGGTCTCGAAAATCATGTAACCGGCAGAGCAGCTGTCGCGAAACAGGTCAAGACCCCGGTCATACCAGTCCAGTAGCGTTTCCTGTGCGGTTCCTTCCATATAGGGCACATGGATTTCCACATCGCAGAGCTGGCCTATTCTGTCCAGCCGGCCAATGCGCTGCTCCAGTAGATCCGGGTTCATCGGCAGGTCGAACAAAATGAGATGGTGGGCAAACTGGAAGTTGCGCCCCTCGCTGCCAATTTCTGAACAGACCAGCGTCTGCGCGCCATTCGTTTCATCGGCAAAATAGGCCGCCGCCCGATCCCTCTCGATAATCGACAGGCCCTCATAAAATGCAGAGGAGCGAATTCCGGCGCGCATGTGCAAGTGGTGCTCCAGCGCCACAGCGGTATCTGCATGAGCGCAGATAACCAGTACCTTGGCCGGGCGCAGTTGTTTCAGGGTCTGTTCCAGCCACTGCACCCGTGGGTCGAAGGACAGCCAGCTGTCATCGATATACGGTAGTTCCGGGTGCAGTTTTTCATCCAGTTCCATCTGGGCATGCGCATACTGCTCGGGTTCTACCAGCGGGTGTCGGTGCAGCACCCGGTTTGGGAAGCCCTTTACTGCGGCCCGGGTATTACGAAACAGGACGCGACCGGTGCCGTGCCTATCGAGAATCTGCTCGATAATAGTCTCGGTGGGTGCATCGATATCCAGTCCGGGCGGCAAGTCGTCGGGTTTTTCCCCGGCATCCAACGCGTCGGCTAATTCGCTCCAGTGGTGATATTGTTTTTCTTCGCGTTTGAAGCTTTCCAAATCGTGGAATCTAGAGGGGTCAAGCAGTCGCAGCCTGGCAAAGTGGCTGGCTTGGCCAATCTGCTCCGGCGTGGCGGTGAGCAGCAGCAGGCCGGCGGTTTGTTTGGCAAGCGCTTCTACAAATAAGTAATCTTCGCCAATGGCTTCTTCCGACCAGTGCAGGTGATGCGCCTCGTCTATCGTAACCAGATCCCATTGGGCTTGAAGTGCCTGAGCCTGTACTTCGGGTCGCGACTGAAAAAGGTCCAGCGAACACAGCACCAGCTGTTCCATCTCAAATGGATTGTCATCAGGCATTTCCGCCAGGCGGTCGGCATCAAACAGCGAGAAGCGCAGATTGAAGCGGCGCAGCATTTCTACCAGCCACTGGTGCAGCAGGCTGGGGGGCACCAGTACCAGGATGCGAGATGCGCGGCCAGTCAGCATTTGCTGCTGAATGATCATACCTGCCTCTATCGTTTTACCCAGGCCCACTTCATCTGCCAGTAGCACGCGCGGTGCATGGCGCTGACCCACTTCGTTGGCAATGTACACTTGGTGCGGCAGCAAGCTGGCACGCGACCCCATCAGGCCGCGTGCGGGGCTACGTTGTAACCGGTCGGCGTGCATGAGGGTGGCAACGCGCAGTGCGAATTCGGTGTTCTTGTCGAAATGCCCATTGAGCAGACGCTGTTGTGGTGTGGTTAGCTGCACGAAGGCATCCAGTTCCAACTCAGAAACTGTCAGTTCCTTACCATGGTGATCGGTACCTACATAGACCAGCAGTCCCTGCTGTTCATGTACTTCGGTAACCAGCAATTCCAGGGCGTCGACGGTAGAGATATGGTCCCCGGCTTTGAAACGCAGTCGAGTGAGCGGAGCATTGTCAGTGGCATAGGTGCGTTCTTCGCCAACCGCCGGGAAGGCCAGCGTTACCCTGCGGCCCTCGAAATCGACAACAATACCGAGTCCGAGTTGTGCGTCAGCATGACTGACCCAGCGTTGTCCGATAATGTATTCCATCAGTGGCGTTTACTCGAAGGTTCAGTAAGATTGCGACGCAAAGGCCGCGTAGTTTACCACCGATACGGCAAAAGTTTACGCACCCATTGCGCAATCATTGTGTGTAGCGATCGATAATCTGCTTTCCTAATGCCATTTGGTGGACCTGGTCCGGGCCGTCTGCCTGGCGACACCAGCGTGCATAGTTGAATGCCTCTGCCATCGGGTAGTCTTCGGTCAGGCCGCCAGCGCCGTGCATCTGCATGCAGCGGTCGATGATGTTCTGCACCATCAGCGGCACGCTGGTTTTGGCGGCGGCGATCATGTCCAGCGACGCCTGGACACCCACGGCATCCATTTTTTTGCAGGCTTTGAGTACCAGCAGGCGTGCCATTTCAATTTCCGAGAAGCATTTGGCGATGTCTTCGCGCACAGATTGATGCTTGCTTAGGGGGCGGCCGAATGTGGTGCGTGAGACAGCGCGTCTGCAGGCATATTCCAATGCGCGTTGTGCGGAACCAATTAAACGCATGCAGTGGTGTATGCGCCCCGGACCAAGTCGCCCCTGGGCGATTTCAAAACCTCGACCCTCTCCCAGTAGGATGTTATCCAGCGGCACCCGTACGTTGTCGAACACCAGTTCGGCATGCCCCATGGGGGCATCGTCATATCCAAGGGTGGTGAGTGGCCTGATCAGCTGTAAGCCAGGGGTCTGTTTAGGTACCAGTACCTGGCTTTGCTGCAGGTGGCGGTTGGCGTTGTCCGGATCGGACTTACCCATCACGATAAAAATTTTGGTGCGCTCGTTCATGGCCCCGGTAATAAACCATTTACGGCCATTCAAAACCCACTCATTGGCGTCGCGCACGATACTCAGTTCAATGTTGGTGGCATCACTGGACGCTACCTGGGGTTCGGTCATTGCGTACGATGAGCGTATCTCGCCTTGCAGCAGCGGTGTCAGCCACTGCTCCTGCTGTGCGGCGGTGCCGTACTTCATGAACACTTCCATATTGCCGGTATCGGGGGCGTTGCAGTTAAAGACTTCGGGGCACCACAGTACGCGGCCCATGAGTTCTGCCAGTGGCGCATAATCGAAGTTGCCAAGGCCGCCAAACTCGCTGAACTCGGCGTGAGCGGGGGGTATAAAGAGGTTCCATAGCCCGTCTGCTCTGGCTTTCTGTTTCAGTTCATCCATCAGCGGTATCGCTGCGTATCGGCTGTCGCCTGAGTGCAGTTGCTCCGCATAGGCTTGTTCATTGGGGTAGATGTGCTGCTCCATGAAGCTGCCGAGCCTGGCCTGTAGGTCTTGTGATTTTTCGCTGAAATCGAACATCGGATTGTTCCTGTTAACGGAAAAATAGATCCAGGCTGTTTTGATAAGCCTGGCGCAGTAAAATATCCACATCCAGTTCCTTGACCTGAGCTACCCGCTCCGCAATGAAAGGCAGGTAGTAGGGGGCATTGGGTTTGCCACGATAAGGTACCGGGGTCAAATAGGGTGCGTCTGTTTCCAGCACCAGCAGCGAAAGTGGTGTGGCACTGACCACCTCACGTACGTTGTCTGCCTGATTAAAGGTGGTGATGCCGTTAAAGCCGAGCATAAAACCTTCACCCAGACAGTATTCGGCCAATGCCAGGCCGGAAGTGAAGCTGTGAATGACGCCCTTGCGGTTAAGGGAGCTGCTGAAATTCTGCAGAATGTCACGGGTATCGTCATCGGCCTCGCGGGTGTGGATAACCACCGGCATATTGTGGTCGACCGCGATTTGCAGCTGTTGTTCGAACACACTGCGCTGTGTCGCCGGGTCGGCATGATCGTAATAATAGTCCAGGCCAATTTCCCCCACCGCCAGGATGCGCTCTGCAGAACAACGTTCGCGGATAATTGCGTCCACTTCCTGATTGTATGATTCGGCTTCATGGGGGTGCACGCCCTGTGTTCCCCAGATATTGGGAGCGTGTTGGGTAAGTTCCATTACCCGGTCGATATTACCCGGAGAAACAGCGATGGTAACGATACGCTCGATGCCAACCTCGGCTGATTTTTGCAGCACGAATTCCAGTTGCTCCTCGTCCAGATAATCGAGATGGCAATGCGTTTCGATAATCGGGGTTGTAAAGTGCGGGATTTCTCGCCGTTTCTTCTTGCTCATGCCGGGCAATTCGCTATTGATTCTGGTCGATGCTGCCAGCTGCAACGCGCTGTCGCATCTTGCGTGGGTGTGGGGTTCTCAAGTCGGCGATGGTACACGTGATCTGTTCCCACAACCAGTTGTGCAGCGGGGAGTTGGCTGTGCGCTTGTGTGCGACCAGTGCATAGTTGATGCTGAAATCGCCGGACTGGGGGACGGGCAGGGCGGTGATGCCGCGGGTCGCATCCTCATTTTGCAAAATATAGGCGGGAGCCGGCATAAAGTAGTCGGTATGGCGCAGCACCTCCAATGCGGTGAGCAAATGAGAAATCTCCAGTGTCCCCTGTTGATGATCCTGCATCGCCATCACGGCTTCAGCATTGCGTTGTATCTCCAGTTGTTCCCAGTCCGAGACATACAGGCGCACCAGCGGGAACTGTGCCAGCCGTTGCCAGGTGACCTCGCCTTGGCTCAAGGGGTGACCAACGCGCGTCAGTATGGCCGGCGGACTCCCTCCTAGCGGGTGCACCGTGAACTCACTGCCGTATTGGGCATGCTGGATATGTATAGCGAAATCCAGGTTGCCCAGTGCCAGCTCGTCCAATTGATTTTCTACTCTGGTGATCACCTTGATGCTCAGGTGGGGCGATTGGGTTTGCAATGTTTTTGCCAGCTCGGGCAGGAGTGCTACGCCAATATACTCTGACAATGCCAGGGTGATTTCGCCGGCAAAGGTACTGGGTTCGAAGGCAGCGCCGGTGACCAGTTGCGTGATACTGCCCAGTATACTGGGCAGGTCTCGAGCCAGCTCCTGGGCTCTGGGGGTTGGCTGCATACCGTGGCTGCTGCGGGTGAACAAGGGGTCGTTAAACAGTAGTCGCAGGCGAGAGAGGGTCTTACTCATGGCTGGCTGGGTGATAAACAGCCTCTCCGCGGCTCTGGAGACGCTTTTTTCCTCAAGCAAAACCTGTAACGAAATCAACAGGTTGAGGTCAGCTTTAGAAAGATCGTGAGTATTCATGGCACCTGATATAAATATAATTCATGTAAAATATAATAATAATACATTAGATCTATATCATAGCGCTTAATACACTCAATACAACTCGAAACACAGTCCTGATTTTGCAGGATTGGCGGTTGCCCCAATGGCAGCTATCGATGGGCAACCATCCAGGTCCTACAGAGTTATTTTTGAACCCGCCGCTTGGCGGGTTTTTTTATGCCCTGGGGTCTGCCTGTGGGCCTGAAAGATCGCAAGCCGAAACCCGGCTCACGGTTTATCTGCTGGCTTTTAGCTTGGGCTTGACTGTTCCTGGAGCCCGCCGGGCGGCTTTGGACCGTGTGCCTTTGGTCTTCGCCCTGGCGGAGGTTTTGGTCTTTACCGCTGTTTTGGTTTTCGCCTTGGCAGAAGTTTTGCTTTTTGCCGCAGCTTTGGTCTTTGCCTTGGTGGGAGTTTTGGTCTTTACCGCTGTTTTGGTTTTCGCCTTGGCAGAAGTTTTGCTTTTTG
>JBALVO010000102.1:4562-4891 GCA_036961445.1 Halioglobus sp. | reverse complement strand
CCGCAGCTTTGGTCTTCGCCTTGGAGGAAGTTTTGGTCTTTACTCCAGCTTTGGTCTTTGCCTTCACTGCAGCTTTTTTGGTATCTGTAGCGGTTGCCCGCTTGCGCTTGGGTGACTTTATTCTGGCTTTTGCCACTGCGGCCTTGCTGGTACCTGCTGCAACCATCGCCGCGCTATACAGTTCTTCATAGGACGCTACAAGGCAGTCGTGGTAGAACTCCGGGTCGGGCATGATATCGCGGTCTGCCAGCACTGACAAAGAGAGCTTGCCCGCATAGCTGAAAACCAGGTGGAAGATACCCATGCCTGGCGTTAATACGCCCAGGCCG
>JBALVO010000102.1:0-4462 GCA_036961445.1 Halioglobus sp. | reverse complement strand
ATAGCTGAAAACCAGGTGGAAGATACCCATGCCTGGCGTTAATACGCCCAGGCCGTAGTAATCCACCATCTTGGCGCCAGCGCAGTACAGGGGAAAGTTCGGCCCAGCCACATTGGATATGCAGGTAGACACATTCATCGGTATAAACCGCGATAGTTCGTTGCGTGCCCAGAAACCGGCCAGGGATTTGGTAATAACGGGAGACAGCACGCCAGCGAGCATCATCGCATCTACCATCGGGCTGGCTTCGCCACTTTGCTTGGCTTCTTCAGTAGACTGTTTTACCGCAGCAACGCGCTCCAGCGGATCGCTAATATCGGTGTGCAACGATGCAAACACCGAGCCTACCTGGTTATTGTCGTCAGTGACGCCCCTGCGAGTGCGCATGTTCAGCGGCAATGCAGCGGCCAGGGAACCCTCAACCGGTGCTTCGCCCTTGGCTTGCAGATAGCGCTGCAGGGCACCACCGATGACGCCCAGGGCAACATCATTCACGGTCACTCCGATGGCACTTTTTATATCCTTGAACCCTTCCAGAGGAAATTCCGCCGCATCAAACACCCGGTGTGGACCCACAGATTTGTTGAGTATGGTCTTGGGAGCAGATACATCCGGAGCCGGAGTTTCGTTGCGCGCAATGTCAATCGCGTACTTGCCCATATCGCGTGTATTTTTGACGGTCCCGGTGATCAGTTGCAGTGCATTTTTCACGCTGTTAACGGATGCCTTTGACAGTAATTCGGCGACCGACGGATCGGTATCAACCAGTCGTGGTTCGCTATCGCCTTCATCCTCAGGGTCGGGATCGGCTGCCAGATCGTGCAGTGCAGTCATAAAGGAGGAGCCTCCTGCGCCATCAACTAACGCGTGATGCATCTTTGTGTACACCGCGAAACAGCCCGCTGGTAAGTTCGGGATGTTGTCCAGGCCCTCGATGATGTAGGCCTCCCAAAGAGGGCGGGTCATATCCAGAGGGCGGGAGTGCAGTCGCGCAACCTGGATACACAATTGTCGCCAGTCGCCAGGTTCGGGCAGGGCGATATGGCGCAGGTGAAACTCCACATCGAAGTTGGCATCTTTTACCCAGTACGGACGATCCAGTCCGCCGGGGACTTCAACAAGTCGTGTGCGAAACAGGGGCAGGTTGCTGAGACGTCGCTCAAAGCCTGCGATGACATCCTTGAATCTTACAAAACCCCCGGGTGCGGTCGATGGGTCATAGATGCCCAATCCGCCAACATGTTGGGGTGTATTGGTCTGTTCCAGGTTGATAAAAGCGGAGTCTAGTATACCTAATTGTTTCATAATTTCTTTGGCCCCTCTGGGGCGTTTCCATACTATTAAAAGTAGCCTATCGCCGCTGTTTTTCCACGGCCGCCAGGCGCTCGCTCTATGAGGAATCTTTAGCGCGCTATGCAAGGCCTTGCGGGAGCAGCTGGCACATGGCATGTTACAGTCAAAAAAGGCGCTGGAGCATCAGGGCGTCGTTATATCATTGTTGACGTGGGCAGGCTAGAAAGGGTGGTTAAAAATTGGTCAGTAAGTTAAATAGTTGGCCTAAACAGTTGGCGTTGGCAGTTGGCCTGCTATTGTGCGCATCCGCGGTGTGGGCGGGAAAATATGCCTATGGTGAGGCGTTCGTGCGCCACGGCCAAAGCTGGCCGGATGGTGGGCCGGTATCAAATCAACTGCCATCTACCGAGCCAGGATCGCAGGACGATGAGCAATTCTTGCGCCAGGTGAGCGAGTTGGAGCAGCTCGGTGGGCCCTATGCGGATGCACTGGCCGAGCCCTTGACTGGCCTGGGGCGACATTACCGCCAGCGCGGTGATATGGCGCAGGCACTGCGCCTGTATCGCCGCGCGCTGCACGTGGTGAGGATTAACGACGGTCTTTACAGCGAGCGGCAGATGCCCATTTTGCGTGAACTGCTGTCGGCCTATCGTTCAAGCGGTGAGATGGCGGTGCTGGATGAGCGTTACAATTACTATTTTCGCCTGTATGGCAATGGCCAGCCACCTTTTACCGAGGTGCGCCTGCGGGCTGCCCTGGCGTATTTACGCTGGCAGCGCGAGGCGATCCGCCTGGAGATAGATGCGGATGAAAGCGGCCGCATGTTGGCTTTGTACCAGCTAAATGAAGACTTGCTGGACGCGGTGACACAGGATTCGTCTATAGCGTTGCCCTGGTATCGTGATCTTGTTCTGAGTCAGGTGCGCAATTTGTATTTGCTGGAGGATAGATACGCTCCCACAGTTGGGAACATGGGCGTGGCGCCAGCCACCCCAATGATTTCCAATGACTGGAATCCGGAAGATTTTAACAAGAATCGCCTGCAATCAATGCAGCGCGGCAGCCTGTCCCGTGGTGCGGGCCTGTTGCAGGGTTTGATCGACCGTATCGCAACGACCGGAGATGACCTGGAGCTGGCCAAAATCCGTCTTGAGCTGGGCGACTGGTACCAGTGGCATGGCAGTCCCAGCCGTGCCGGGGAGCAGTACCAGCAAGTGGTGCAATTGTTATCGCGGGATAATCAGCTTGAACTGCTGCAGCAGTGGCTGGGACAACCTGTAGAGTTACCTGATAACGGCGCTTTCTGGCAGTCTAGTCCCGTTGGTGAAGACGAGCGTCAGGTGGTGGTGAGTGTGAGTTACGATGTATCGGCCAGGGGCCGGGTTAGCAATATGCAGGCCAGCGTGGTCGACCCGGAAGATGAGGGCCTGGCTTCGCGACTCAAACGTAAACTGTCCCAGATTCGTTTTCGGCCGCGCTGGCTAAGTGGCGCTGCAGAGTCTGTCATACAGGTGCAACGCGATTACGAGATTGTTGATTGAGAGGGCACCTTTCACGCGTTCTCTATCACCATAATGGCGCCGCGGGCTTTGATGGGCGAGCGGGTCTGCCATTCTACAATGTCGGCGTAATGACGATCCACGCAGCGCTCCGCCATTTCAAAAAAGGTAGCGCGTTCCGGGTCTGCTATCAGAATCTGTTTGACGCCTGCTTTGATAGCCCGATTGACCATGTTAGTTACGGGGTTAACGAGTTCGTCCCAGAAGCAAATATCAGCTGCGATTAGCATATCGAACTGCGCCAGTTGTCGCGTTGTCAGATTTTCAAAGCGTGATACCAGCGGTGTGGTTGCCACCCCATTCAGGTTGGCGGAGGCCTCCAGAAACGGAAAAACGTTGGGGTCAGCATCTACCGAGGTTACTTCTGAGCCCAGGGTCTTGGCGCACCAGATGCCGGATACTCCCCAACCGCAGCCTACATCAATAACGCGGTGACAGTGTTCCGGTCTGTTTTTGTTTAAGTAGTCGATTAGCAGGCAACTGGATTTCCATAATTTATTGCCGTGAATGGAGGGGTAGGCGCCCTGCCGCTTGACCCGTCGTATGGCCGGGTGAGAGGCGGTGGGCATGGTGACACCGCGAAAGCGGTTTTCGATACGAGGCTTAACAATACTCAACTTGATTCCTTACCGTTGTCTTGTGGATTAATCCATGGGGGAGATGTCCACGCTCGTTCCTGCAGCGTGAGTGAATAGAACGATTGCTGTGCCGGGTCCAGCCAACCCCTGATGAATTGCACGTGTTGCAGGTCGTCGCCTGTCGGTGCGCCATGGGCGTAGCTTTTGTTGCGGATTCTTACTGCGCTATTCCCTCCAGGTTCTGTGTACTGATGTGCTGATGCATTGTGTCATCGGCACGGCCATGAATCCACAGCAAAGCCCAGGGTTTTGACCTCGGTGTTTTACTGGCACCGGTTCTCCGGCTACGTTACGATGTTGGATAGTCGTTGTAGTTTGCTCTATGCAGGCGAGGAAGTAATAAATGATGCTAGCTGCCCGGCGCGAGGTTGAACTGCTGGAGAAGAACAAGCCCCGGCAGGAGCGCGCTAAACGGACCTACGAGGCCATTCTGGGCGCTGCCGCTGAGTTGTTGGTTGAGGTTGGCGTGGAACGTATCTCTACCAATCTAATTGCCGAGCGCGCGGGTATTACGGTGCCGGCCCTGTACCGTTACTTTCCCAATAAATACGCCGTGCTGAATGCCCTGGGCGCCGTGCTGATGGATAGGCAGAACGAGGTATTCCAGCAGTGGTTTGATACCTATATGGGAGAGGGTGACCTGCAGGGATTGCTGGATCACGTTTACGAATTGCTAAAGCTGACCTATGACGTTACGCGAGAGCAAACGGGCGGGCTGGAAATCGTGCATTCCCTGCGCGCGGTTGGTCCACTGCAGGAGTTGCGTCTGACCTCCCATCGACTGGTAGCGAGTCAGTTAGCTGAGATTATGAGGGAGTTGTTGGATCGGCCTGCAGATGAGTCAATAAATGCACCAGCGCGCTTGTCCATCGATATCGGTTACGCCATCGTGGAGATGGCGCTGGAGGACGAAACCCTGTCAGCCGAGCAAGTTCTGCGCCAGGGCGCGGTTATGATACAGCTGTATTGGCG
>JBALVO010000101.1:1234-13952 GCA_036961445.1 Halioglobus sp. | reverse complement strand
CTGAACCCCAAACTGGGTGACGCTCAATAGGGAATCGAAGCCCAGCGCCGATGCCTCGGGTTTATGATCGGCGCTGCAAAAATGTTGGAGCAGGTTCCGGGGCCGCCTTGCGGCCCTGAGCGAGGGATTGGTCACAACGGCCCAGGGGCCGTTGTGACACCTGAGAGGCTTCGTCGCTGCGCTCCTCGTCCAAAACGCGCCTGCGGTCCCGTTTTGTCGAACCGGGGGCTTGAACCAAGTCCTCGCGCTTCGCGCCTAACGAAAAAGGGCCACCCTTTTGGGGTGGCCCTTTTTCATTAGATGGCGGAGAGCGAGGGATTCGAACCCTCGATAGGGTATAAGCCTATACACCCTTAGCAGGGGTGCGCCTTCAGCCACTCGGCCAGCTCTCCAAAGATTGGTGTGTCGCAGATTCAGTGGCGTTCACAGCGGCGGCATAATACCACAACGACTGCAAAATCAAAGCAGTACAACACGGTGGGGGGAAATTATTCCTTATCTTCGGGGGTCGGCTCGTCGCCGTCGTGAATGCGGTTATAAATCTCCTCTCGATGAACTGACACATCCCGCGGCGCATTGATACCAATACGCACCTGATTACCTTTAATACCTAATACCGTCACAGTGATTTCTTCACCAACCATCAATGATTCACCCACTCTGCGAGTCAAAATTAACATACGTTCCTTCTCCGATACCTAGTGCCGCAACAAATATCAGCACACTGTATATCCTTATACCTCTCTTTTCTGGGCCTCTACTCAAGGGTGATGACAACTCCCCTACTATGAAAATTAGTCGAGTATTGCCAACCCTGCAACCTGAAATATAGTTTTATATTCCGCAGTTGCCGGCCCTTTACCCAGCGAATTTTTGACGTCAATTTAGCGCTAAGGTTCCTGATCCAGATCAAATGATGAGTGCAAAGCGCGCACCGCTAACTCCAGGAACTTCTCTTCTATGATCACTGAGATTTTGATTTCGGAGGTAGTAATCATTTGTATATTAATACCCACCTCAGCCAGGGCGGCAAACATCTGGCTAGCCACACCTGCATGAGAACGCATGCCAACACCGACCACCGACACTTTGGCGATCTTATTGTCACTGCGTACTTCGGCGGCATTGAGTTCACTCGCCACCTTGTTCAGCACTTCTTCTGCCCGTAGCAAGTCATTGCGGCCCACGGTAAACGTGAAGTCCGTGGTTTTGTCATCAGCCACGTTCTGCACGATTACATCAACTTCTATATTGGCCCGGCCTATCGGGCCGAGAATATGGTGCGCCACGCCAGGCATGTCCGGCACACCCAGGATAGTCAGCTTCGCCTCATCGCGATTAAAGGCGATGCCGGCAATTGTTGGCGTCTCCATCTTTTCCTCGTCCTCCAGCGTTATCAGTGTCCCTGGGCCTTCCTGAAAACTGTGCAGGACCCGCAGGGGTACATTGTATTTGCCAGCAAACTCAACGGCGCGAATCTGCAAGACTTTAGAGCCCATGCTGGCCATTTCCAGCATTTCCTCAAACGTAATTTGAGACAGACGACGGGCACCGTCCACGACCCGCGGGTCGGTGGTGTAAACGCCATCCACATCAGTGTATATCTGGCATTCGTCGGCTTTCAGCGCTGCCGCCAGCGCCACAGCGGTTGTGTCAGAGCCACCACGACCCAACGTGGTAATGTTGCCGTGCTCATCCACACCCTGAAATCCAGCCACCACGATGACGTAACCATCGTCCAGATCGGCATGCAGGCGAGCGTCGTCTATTTCCCTTATTCGCGCCTTGGTATGCGAGTTATCAGTAAGAATCCGCACCTGGCTGCCATTGTAAGACTTGGCTTTTACACCACGCTTATTGAGCGCCATGCTTAACAATGCTGTGGTGACCTGCTCGCCAGTGGAGATCAACACATCCATCTCCCGCGGCAGCGGACGCTCCTGCACCTCATGGGCCAACTCGATAAGACGATTGGTCTCGCCACTCATGGCCGATACCACCACCACAATAGAATCACCGGCACCACGGTGCCGGGCGACCTTGTCGGCCACCTGCTCAATGCGGTTGATGTCACCTACCGAGGTGCCACCAAATTTTTGCACAATCAGACTCATAAATATTCGCGTTACCGCCAGCGCCAAGCTACAGCGGGGTAAAAAAGTGCGCTATTAAACACCAAAGCAGCATAAATATAAACAGTGGGGGTCGCGCTATGCGCCCCACTATTTACATCAGGACATATTATCGGTGACCCACTGCGGCACGCTCTTCAGCACGTTCTCCAATCCCTGCACATCGGTGCCGCCACCCTGGGCCATATCCGGGCGACCACCGCCCTTGCCACCCAAACGCTCGGCAAATTCACGCATCAGGTCGCCCGCTTTGATGCGCCCGGTCAGGTCTTTGGAAACCCCTGCAGTCAGGGCAATTTTATCGTCGGCGACCGCGGCCAGCAGAATCACCGCACTACCAAGCTTGTTCTTGCACTGATCCAGGGTATCACGCAGTGATTTAGCATCAGCGCCCTCAACATTGGCGGCCAACACCTTAATTCCTTCAACCTCCACTGCCCCGGCAGTGAGATCCCCCCCGACTGAGGTGGCCAACTTCTGTTTCAGGCGGGCAATTTCCTTTTCCAGTTCACGATTGTCATGGCGCAGGGATGACACCTTGGCAGCCACGTTATCAGCGCGACCTTTAACCGCGTCACAGACCGCAGCCAAAGACTGTTCCATGCTGTCTACCACCGTCAGCGCACCCGCTCCGGTCACACCTTCGATACGGCGCACCCCGGAAGCGACACCCGATTCAGAGACAATCCGCAATAATCCAATATCACCCGTGCGCCGGGCATGCGTGCCACCGCATAGTTCGACAGAAAAATCGTCCTCTCCCATGGACAGTACGCGCACCTCGTCGCCGTACTTTTCACCAAACAGGGCCATGGCGCCCGCTGCGACCGCCTCATCCATAGTCATCAAACGAGTCTGCACTTCAGTGTTAGCGCGAATCTGCTCGTTGACCCTGTTTTCAATGGCTTTAAGTTGCTCTTTGGTAACAGCTTCAGCATGCGAAAAGTCGAAACGCAGGCGTTCGGAATCAACCAGGGAGCCCTTTTGTGTCACATGCTCACCCAGCACCTCGCGCAGGGCGGCGTGTAACAAATGAGTGGCGGAGTGATTCAGGCGTGTACGCTGGCGCACAGAGTCGTTCACTTCGCCCTGCAGGGTATCCCCTTGTTTAACGCTGCCTTGCAGTACTTTCACGTGGTGTAGATGCTGGTTGGAGCCCTTGGTGGTGCTCATCACCTCCAGGCGCACGTCAGCCGCTTCCAGGTAACCGGTATCACCTACCTGGCCACCGGACTCACCGTAAAACGGTGTTCGATCCAGCACCACAATGCCAACTTCATCGGCAGACAGTGCGGTCACTTCCTCGCCGTCACGCAGCATAGCGGTCACCACACCCGCGCCAACGGGACTGTCGTAGCCGGTAAATACAGTGTGGCCTTCGAGCTTCAATACGTCGTTGTAATCGACCTTGAAACTACCCCCCTCCTGAGAGCGAGAACGCTGCTCCGCCATGGCCGCTTCATAGCCATTCATGTCCAGGCTCAGTTCACGCTCGCGGGCAATATCATTGGTCAGATCAGTGGGAAAGCCATAGGTGTCATACAGTTTAAACACTACATCCCCGGGTATCTCGCTACCGTCCAGGTCAGCCAGCGCTTCTTCGAGAATCTGCATGCCGTGATCCAGGGTCTTGGCAAACTGTTGCTCCTCTGCCAACAGGGCTTTTTCCACCTGGCCCTGCATTTTAAACAGCTCGGGATAGGCATCCCCCATTTGCTCCGCCAGGGTTCCTACCAGTTTGTAAAAAAATGGCTCGCTGGCGCCCAACTTATTGCCGTGTCGAATGGCGCGGCGGATGATGCGGCGCAATACATAGCCACGCCCCTCGTTGCCGGGCAATACCCCATCGACTATCAGGAACGAGCAGGAGCGAATATGGTCGGCAATAACCCGCAGTGAACTATGTTCCAGATCGCTTACACCCAACACGCTGGCGGCGGACTTGAGTATCGCCTGAAACAGGTCGATCTCGTAGTTGCTGTGCACGTTCTGCATGACCGCGGCAATGCGCTCCAGCCCCATACCCGTATCTACCGAAGGCTTGGGCAGGGGATGCAATTCACCGCTCTGGTCGCGGTTATATTGCATAAACACCAGGTTCCAGATCTCTATATAGCGGTCCAGGTCGTCATCGGGACTGCCGGGTGGCCCGCCGGGATAGTCCGGACCGTGGTCGTAAAACAGTTCCGAAGACGGACCGCAGGGACCGGTATCGCCCATCTGCCAGAAATTATCCTCATCCAGCCAGGACAGGCGATCGGGGCTCACACCGATCTCATTAATCCAGATATCCGCCGCCTCAGTATCCGACACATGCACGGTCACCCACAGTTTATCCTTGGGCAGGCCCAGGGTTTCTGTAAGAAAAGTCCAGGCGTACTGAATAGCTTCGCGTTTGAAGTAATCACCAAAGCTGAAGTTGCCCAGCATTTCAAAAAAAGTGTGGTGCCTGGCGGTATAGCCAACATTTTCCAGGTCGTTATGCTTACCGCCGGCACGCACGCAGCGCTGACTGCTGGTAGCTCGCACATAGGGGCGCGGGTCAGCGCCCAGGAAGGTGTCCTTGAACTGGTTCATACCGGCGTTGGTGAACAACAGCGTCGGATCATCAACCGGCACCAAAGAACTGCTCGCTACCCGGGTGTGCTGTTGCTGTTCAAAAAAGGCCTGAAAAGCCTCACGTACCTCTACGGTCTTCATAGTCTGTCTCGGTTATGTTGTGACAACGCGGCTGTGTGTAAAAGCGACTCAGCCCGCCATGTGTCCTTCGGCGAAGTCCCTGCCCGCGATGATATGCAGATGCAGGTGGAATACGGTCTGGCCGGCGCCGGCACCGTTGTTGATAATCAGGCGAAAAGACTCGTCCACGCCCAACTGCCGGGCTACGTTACCCGCCGCCAACAGCAGATGTCCCAGCAGGGCCTGGTCGTCGGCCTGCGCATCCACCAGGCGGGGAATCCCACGCTTGGGTATGACCAGCACATGCACCGGGGCCTGGGGGTTGATATCGTTGATGGCGATGCAGTGCTCATCCTCGTACAGGAATTCGCCTGGAATTTCGCCACTGACAATCTTACCGAAAATAGTATCTGACATTGTCCTAGCCCAGTTTCTCGTCCGCAGTGAGTTGGCGCGCCTCGCTCTCCAGCATAACCGGGATGCCATCGCGCACCGGATACGCCAGACCGCTGGCTTTACAGATCAACTCGTCCTTGTCTTTATCGTATTGCAATGGCGCCTTGGTAACCGGGCAAACCAGAATACTGAGTAACTTTTTGTCTATCATGAATCGTCCACGATCGAAAACAGGAGCCGCATTATACGGGCTTTTTCAAGGCTTGGGCATGTCTGGCGCCAGCAATTGCGGGTCAATGCGCACCTCGCGCCAGTTCATGCGCCAATCCAGATGCGGACCGGTGGCGCGGCCAGTAGCACCCACGGCACCGATAATGTCACCCGGTTTGAGCTCATCACCGGGTTGTACCGACACCTCGCTCATGTGCAGGAAGGTCGAAGACAGGTTATAGCCGTGGTCAAGGATCACCGTACCTCCCGAGTAAAACAGGTCTGGCTCCGCCAGGGTAACGATACCTGCGGCGGGGGCGCGCACCGTCGTGCCCTGCGGCGCAGCCACGTCCACACCGAAATGAGGGCGCCGGGGCTCACCATTATAGTAGCGCTGGCTGCCATATACCCCGGAAATTGGCCCCTGCACCGGCCATACGAAACCGGCCAATACCGAGGCTATTAAATCCGGACGATCAAGGCGCGACGCGCGAGCCGCACTAACCAGGGCGCCCTCCCGGCGAATACGATCCAGTTGCTCCTGGGGTGGGTTGACTGTGGCAGCGGGAACACCTTCAACCCGCTGTATGTCATATTCCCGGGGCGCCACGTGCAGGGTTTGAGTACACGCCGCAGGGCCTTCTACCGACACTACGGCCTGGCCGGTGGCATCGCGACTAAAGCCGGCAAAGGTGGTGCCATCGTGCAGCACATCCAGTGATCTGCCATCGAGGCGCACCTTACTGCCCGGGGGCACCTTGCCCCAGATAAAGCCACCCTGTTGCAGTTGTCCCTCAAACTGCAGGCATTTTGCCAACGCCACCTGCGGTAATACCGCAGCCAGCGCGCACACAGTAGCGACTGCCACCACCGAACGACTGCCTAACGCGCTTGCCATCGTGCTAATCCTCAATTGCATAACTATTGGGCATTTCTAACAGCAGCGAGCACAGTAGTCCATTGGATTCTGGCGATTCACCGTTACAATGCACTCCATGAGCAGATACAGACCACCACGCCAGCGCGGATCGACCTATATCACCCCCGAGGGCGAACACGCCCTGCGCCAGGAACTACACCAATTGTGGAAGGTAGAACGACCGGTGGTCACCAATGCAGTGCACGAGGCGGCCAAAAATGGCGACCGCTCAGAAAATGGCGATTACATCTATGGCAAGCGGCGTCTGCGGGAAATCGATTCCCGGGTGCGCTTTTTGCAAAAACGCCTGGACGAACTCGAGATCGTACAACGCCCCCCTGGTGACACCAGCAAAATTTTCTTCGGTGCCTGGGTCACTCTGGAGGACGAAACCGGCACTGAGCAAAACTGGCGCATAGTCGGTCCTGACGAATTCGACCTGACAGTCGGCAAACTCAGCATTGATTCGCCCATGGCACGCTCTTTACTGGGCAAGACGGTAGACGATGAAGTCCTGGTACGCAGCCCCTCAGGCGAGCAGACCTACTATGTCACCACGATTCATTACTCGCCAGAATCGACCGCGACCACCTAGTCCAAAGCGCCGTAAATGATGTTTTCCAGCTGCCCCCTGAAGTTAAACGTGCTGGAGGGCACCAGCTGCGTCATAAACACCACCACCAATTCTTCAGCCGGATCTACCCAAAATAGCGTGCTGGCCAATCCGCCCCAGAAATAGCTACCCACCGATGCCGGATAGCCATTGCCAACGGGGTCCACTTTATTGGCAAAGCCCAGCCCGAAGCCCACGCCCTCATAGATCGTCTCACTAAAATTGCCAGTGGCAAACTGCGACATATCGACACCACCGGGCAGATGATTGCTGGTCATGAACTCCAGGGTGCGCGAACCAATAATCCGTTTGCCGTCCAGGGTCCCGCCGTTCAGTAACATCTGGCAGAAACGATAGTAATCCTGCACCGTGGACACCAGTCCACCGCCACCGGAATAAAAGCTGCGGTTGGCGAAGTGGCTGTCCTGGCCATCATCATTGAGTACCATCTCCTTTTGCAGGTTGCGCTCATAGCAGGAGGCGAAGCGGTCGACCTTGTCCGCTGTGATTTCAAATGCGGTATCTACCATGCCCAGTGGCTCAAAAATAACCGAACGCATATAGTCTGGCAGGCTCTGGCCGCTAATCACCTCCACCAGATAACCCAATACGTCGGTCGCCAGGGAATAATTCCAGCGCTCGCCGGGGGAAAACTCCAACGGCAACTGCGCCAACTGGTCGATCATTTGCTGCAGGGTATAGCCAGGCTGGGGCAGCCCCACCTGTAATTGACGATAGGCTGCATCGATATTAGTGGCATGCATAAAATCGTAGGTCAGCCCGGAGGTGTGCATAAACAGATCGCGAATGGTCATGTGTCGATCGCAGCGCACCGTGTCAAACAAAGGAAATGAGCCGGTTTTGCGCACCCGCAGACCGCGCCAGGCGGGAATATAGCGGTGCACGTCATCATCCAGCGAAAGCAGGCCCTGCTCCAGCAGCGTCATCAGGGCCAGTGATGTCACCGGCTTGGTCATGGAATAGATCCGCAGTATGGAATCAGCGGTCATCGGCGCGCCCCGCTCCACATCCCGCTGGCCCTGCACATCCAGGTAACAGGGCTGCCCGTGGCGGGCAACCAGGGTGATACTACCCGGGATCTTCCCTGGTTCCACATAGCGCTTGCTCAGGTGCTGCCCTACCCGGGCCAGCTGTTCACTATCCAACCCAACTGACTCTGGCGTTACGATATCCAACACGATTTAATCTCCCCATGGCATAAAAGGGCGTAAGTGATACCTGCCTGGCCGCTAAAAGGCAAGTATCGGGGTACATCAGGAGCCACCGCGAAACAAATTCAAGCTGTTCAATAATCGCACGATAGATTGCCCGCAAGGGGCCTGTGCTGGTAACATCGCGGCCTCAAAATTCACCCACTGAACCGCCCTGTTTGGCAATCGCCGGAGCATCTATGACCCGCCAGTCCCTGTTTGACCTGGAAAACCATTCGGACTTCATCCAGCGCCACATTGGCCCCACCGCCAAACAACAGACGGAGATGGCCCAGGCCATGGGTTACGACAACCTCGATGCCCTGATAGAGGCTACTGTACCTGCTGCTATTCGCCGGGAACAAGCCATGGATTTACCGGGTGCCCAGACCGAACAGGCGGTGATAGCACGCCTGCGACGACTGGCCCAGCAAAACGTCGTGAACAAGTCCTATATCGGCACCGGTTATTACGACACTTATACGCCCCCCGTTATCCAGCGCAATGTCCTGGAGAACCCGGGCTGGTACACCGCTTATACGCCCTATCAGCCGGAAATCTCCCAGGGTCGCCTGGAAGCCCTGCTGACATTCCAGCAAATGATACTGGATCTAACCGGCATGGAACTGGCCAACGCTTCCATGCTGGACGAGGGCACCGCTGCCGCCGAGGCTATGACCCTGCTGCAGCGGGTCAACAAGAAAAACCGCTGCAACACCTTCCTGGTGGCCGACGACTGTCATCCCCAGACCATTGCTGTGGTTAAAACCCGCGCCGCGGCACTGGAAATTGAAGTACTGGTGGGCAAGCCTGATGATTTGGTGGGCAACACCGAAGCGTTCGGCCTGCTGCTGCAATATCCGGGGACTTATGGTCACCTCGAAGACATCTCGCCGTTAATCGATAAAGCCCACGAGGCAAAAACTCTGGTTACCGTAGCCGCGGATATCATGGCCCTGCTCATGATCAAGTCACCAGGCTCCCTTGGCGCTGACGTGGTAGTGGGCAACACCCAGCGTTTTGGCGTACCGATGGGCTTTGGTGGTCCACATGCAGCCTTCTTTGCGACCCGCGACGCTTACAAGCGTTCTACTCCCGGGCGTATTATCGGGGTATCTATCGATCGTCGGGGCAACCAGGCCCTGCGCATGGCCATGCAAACCCGCGAGCAACATATCCGCCGGGAGAAAGCGACCAGTAACATCTGCACCGCACAGGCCCTGCTGGCGATTATGGCCGCGTTTTACGCCATGTATCACGGCCCCGAGGGGCTGCGGCGCATTGCCACCCGCATCCAGCGCCTGACCTGCGTTCTGGCCAAAGGCCTGGAAGATGCCGGTTTCAAGGCAGAGAACACCACTTTCTACGACACCCTTAGTTTCACCGTGGGCGACCAGCAGCAAGCTATCGTGCAGCGGGCCCTGGACCAGGGCATCAACCTGCGTGTCAGCGGCAGTGATCGTGTGGGCGTATCCCTGGATGAAACCACCTCGCGCGAGGACGTCCAAACCTTGTGGGCGGTCTTTAGCGGAAAAGACAATTCACCCGCTGCCGAGCAGGTGGACGCCCAGGTCGATGAGAATGCCGGCATTCCTGCAGATCTGCTGCGCGCCGTCGATTATCTGCAGCACCCGCTGTTCAACGACTACCATTCAGAAACTGAAATGCTGCGCTACATGCGTTACCTGGAAGACAAGGACATCGCTCTGAACCGCGCCATGATCCCCCTGGGCAGTTGCACCATGAAGCTCAATGCCACCACTGAGATGCTGTCAGTGACCTGGCCTGAGTTCGCCGGACTGCATCCCTTCGCACCGACTGCGCAGACCGCTGGCTACCAGGCAATGCTGGCTGAGCTCGATCACATGCTGCTGGAGTGTACCGGTTACGATGCGATCTCCATGCAGCCCAATGCCGGTTCTCAGGGCGAGTACGCTGGATTGCTCGCTATTCGCCGCTACCATGAAAGCCGTGGTGACCAGCAGCGCAACGTGTGCCTGATCCCCTCCTCCGCTCATGGCACCAACCCCGCCAGCGCGGCTCTGGCTGGCATGAAGGTCGAAATAGTGGAGTGTGACGAGCACGGCAATGTGGATATGGCCGACCTGCGCACCAAAGCCCAGCGTCATGCCGACGATTTAGCCTGCATTATGGTCACCTACCCCTCTACTCATGGGGTATTTGAAGAGTCCATTATTGAGCTGTGTGAGCTAGTGCATCAATACGGTGGTCAGGTCTATGTAGACGGGGCCAACTTCAACGCCATGGTGGGCATCGCCGCGCCGGGTAAATTTGGTGCTGACGTATCTCACCTGAACCTGCACAAAACGTTTTGCATACCCCACGGTGGCGGTGGCCCGGGCATGGGCCCCATCGGCGTGGGCGCGCACCTGCAGCAGTTTCTGCCCAGTCACCCGGTGTCACCGGTGCCCGGAGTGGATGAAAATAATGACGTGGTATCCGCCGCGCCTTTTGGCAGTGCATCCATACTCCCCATTTCCTGGGCCTACATTGCCCTGATGGGAGGCACCGGACTGGCGCTGGCCAGTAAAGTAGCGATTCTCAACGCTAACTATATTGCACACCGACTGCAGGATCATTATCCCATTTTGTATACCGGCACCAACGGCAACGTGGCGCATGAGTGTATTATCGATATTCGACCGCTGAAGGAACAAAGCGGTATCACCGAAGAGGATATCGCCAAACGCCTGATCGACTTCGGCTTCCACGCTCCGACTATGTCTTTTCCGGTGGCCGGCACCTTGATGATAGAACCCACTGAATCAGAGTCACTGGCAGAACTGGATCGTTTCTGCGATGCCTTTATCGCCATCCGTGAAGAAATTCGCGCCGTCCAGGACGGTGTACTGGACTCCACCGACAACCCGCTGAGCAATGCGCCGCATACCCTGGCTGATGCTGCTGCCAACGACTGGGACCACCCCTACACCCGCGAGCAGGCCGCCTACCCGGTAGATTCGTTGCGCCGCTATAAATACTGGCCTCCGGTAAACAGGGTAGACAACGTCTATGGAGACCGCAATTTGTACTGTGCGTGTCCGGCCATTGACAGTTACCGCGAAGACGCCGAGCCGCTAGCGCAAGGATAACTGAGGTGCTGCCTGGTTTCTCAACTGCTGATCTATCAGCGTTACACTTTATGGATACGGAGTCGCACATTGCGACATCCAGAGGCCTGTTGTTGCTCAGTATTTATTGATGACCCAGGCTTCTTTCCCCTTAACCCCAAGCGGTTCCAGGCTGATCCGTTGTTTAACCGACTTGGCAGTAACGGATATCAAGGTGTCGCAAAGCCACTTCGCCCAGCGTTTGGCGCAACTGATCGATCTGGCGGATTCGATAACCATCTCCAGTGCCCACGGCAAATACCGCAAGCCCGCTGCGGCAGCGCCAGCAGCGGCACCACAAACAATCAACGATGAGTTCCTGCGAGTGCGCACCTCTATTTTACACGCCATTATGAAGAGCTTCGCAGCCAGTGCCGGTCCCTCCCGCATCAAGCTACCGGTTCCAGCTGCATCCCGGCCAGTAGATAATACCGAAGCCTTTACGCCCTACCTGACATTTTATACCGCACACCAGGCACAAATAGATGCCAGGGTGCGCGGCCTGCATTTACGGGTCAGGGAAATGGCAACCAGTGTGTCACCAGAACTGGCTCAGCTCGCCGCGCTGGACACCGCTCTGGGAAATACACTGGCAGTGCACGCGCGAAAATCTTTTGCCGTTATACCTGGCCTGCTACGACAACATTTTGATCATTTACTTAACGACAATGCCCGGGGCGAAGACTGCCAGTCCGATTCCAACAAAGTGTGGATGCAATTGCTGCAGGGCTTTTGCTCGACCCTGCAGGGACTACTGCTGGCTGAAACCGAAGCCAGGTTACTACCGGTGTTGGGACTTGTTGAAGCCATTAACGCAGACATAGACAAAACAACTTATGAATAGATCACTTTTCGTCGCGGCATTTTTGCTCGGTGCCACCGCCGTTATCTGGATGGGCTCAACTTTCGTTGGCTCGGACAAACTCGCCCTTACGGTCATTGTCGTAATCGGTTGTGTTTACACCCTTGGTTTTGCCGAGCTACTGCAGTTCCGGCGGGCGACCACCACACTCGCCCAGGCGCTGTCGAACACGGTGGCAACACCCGGAGAAAAAATCACGGATCTAGAGCGGTGGTTGCAACGCGTACATCCATCGTTACGCAATGCCGTGCGCCTGCGTATAGAGGGTGAACGCATTGGACTGCCCGCCCCTGTCATCACCCCCTACCTGGTTGGCCTGCTGGTTATGTTGGGATTGCTGGGTACCTTTGTTGGCATGGTAGACACATTAAAAGGCGCTGTTTTCGCATTGGAGGGAACCACTGAACTACAGGCAATTCGAGCCGGGCTGGCCGCACCTATAAATGGACTGAGCCTGGCCTTTGGCACTTCGGTGGCGGGCGTGGCTGCATCGGCCATGCTGGGCCTCATTGCCACCCTGAGTCGCCGCGACAGAATACTGGCAACCCGGCAACTCGATAGCAAG
>JBALVO010000101.1:0-1134 GCA_036961445.1 Halioglobus sp. | reverse complement strand
CGGGTATCAACGAAGAGGCCAAAAATACCCAGCAGGAACTGAGCGCTGCCGCCCAGAGCATCGCGCCAATAGTAATGGAGGCGATGGCGGGCATCAGCGAAGAAGCCAAAAATACCCAGCGACAGTTGAGTGCCACCGCCCAGGAACAGCTACAGGAATTTGGCGGGGAGTTTGAACGCGGAACCGGTGCACTGCTGGCATCTTTCGATCAAAGCTCAAACTCCTGGGGTGATCGCATCGACCAGCTCACCGCAACAATGGGCACGCAGCTGGGCACTCTCAGGCAGGAAGAAGAGCATCGCGGCCAGGCTTCCCTTGAGCGTATGGCAGGACTGGAAGGAGTGGTCGCCGAACACCTGGCAACACTGGGCCAGGCACTGGAGCAGCCCATGACGCGCCTGATTGAAACCGCGTCGGAAACACCCCGCGCGGCCGCTGAGGTTATCGAGCATCTGCGCCGGGAAATCTCCAACAATATCGAGCGCGATAACTCTTTGTTGCAGGAACGCACCCGCACCATGGAACAACTCAGTACGCTGTCAGAGTCTTTGGCGCAGTCATCCGCGGCACAGCGTGATGCACTGGAACAAATGACTAAAACATCGGCGGGCATGCTGCAGGAAGTAAGCGCGGAGTTCGGAAGCCAGGTGGGCTCCGAGCTAAGCAAGGTGACCGAGATGGCCGAACACTTCGCCAGCAGTGCCAGCGAGATGTCCAGTCTTGGCGATTCATTTTCCTTGGCCGTCAGTCTGTTCAATGAATCCAACCACCAGTTGATTGAAAACCTCGCGCGGGTCGAAGAATCAATGGACAGATCAACGTCGCGCAGCGACGAGCAAATGGGCTATTACGTGGCGCAGGCCAGGGAAATTATCGACCAAACCATGCAGTCCCAGAAGGAAGTCTTTGAAGAGCTGCAGCAGCTGAATCGCCAAGGCGATCTCCTTCCGGCTGAGGCCAGCTGATGGAACAATTGGAAGAAGGTATCTCCCATGAGACGCCGGTGTGGGCGATCTTCGGGGATCTGATGGCCGGCCTTGTGGGCGTGTTTGTACTGTTGCTGGTATGGACCCTGGGCATACAGGTTGAGCTGGCACAGTCATTGGAAAACGAGATCCAGAAGCGCCAGGCAGA
>JBALVO010000100.1:0-13957 GCA_036961445.1 Halioglobus sp. | reverse complement strand
GTGCGAGTGGCGGGACTTGAACCCGCATAGCCGTGAGGCCGTCAGATTTTAAGTCTGATGTGTATACCAATTCCACCACACTCGCAAAAATCATAATCTGCTACATACTTGCTACATATATTTATTGATAAGCCCTATCTATATGTTTTTATTATACTTTTGGTACAACATACGAGGATTTTAAGTCCCCTGTGTCTACCAATTTCACCACCCGGGCATGGATCAAACCGCATGCCAGCCCCCATTTCGAGGGCGGCGGAATCATAGCATAATTTCTACAATTTGAGGCAACACCTATTGATTTCTGTGTCTGTTGGTTGCGCCCTGCATCTTTGATTCGGCCCCTTTGCAGCCAGGGCCTATTTCCCGAATTTATCTGCCGTTGCAAAATTGTGCTTCGTGCTACACTTCTGCCTAAATAACAAATCACCAAGGGTAAACCATGGCTTCAGCTCGGGGAGAATTCAGCTCCCGCTTTGGATTCGTAATGGCCGCCGCCGGCAGCGCGGTGGGGTTGGGGAATATCTGGGGCTTTCCTACGCAGGCAGCCAGTAACGGCGGCGCCGCTTTTTTATTGGTCTACCTGATACTGGCCTTTACCCTGGCCTATCCCGCCCTGATGGCGGAACTGATCATTGGCCGCCATGCGCACGCCAATGCGGTGAGCGCACTGCGCCTGATTTCCCCTAACAATCTATTGCGCAGGATCGGTGCAGCCACCGGCGTGATCGGTTTCATTGTTGCCGGTCTTATTCTCAGCTTTTACGCCATTGTCGCGGGCTGGATGATCGCTTTTTGTCTGTCTTCCCTAACAGCATTACTGGGATTAACGGAGCTATCGTCATGGTTGACATCGTTTAGCTTATCGCGAAATTTGCTGTTCATGGTCATTTTCATGTTATTCACCATTGGCATCATCTCCGCCGGGGTAAAGGATGGCATAGAGCGCTGGTCCGCCCGACTCATGCCTGCCCTGCTGCTCACCCTGTTCCTGCTGGTCGCTTATGTACTGACGCTGGATGGCGCAATGGACGGCCTGAAAATTTACCTGCTGCCGGATTTTGAACGGGCGCTGTCGCCAAAATTGATAGTTTCTGCCATGGGCTCTGCCTTTTTCTCGCTCTCACTGGGCGTCGGCACCATGCTGATCTATGGGTCCTATATCAGTGATGAAGAAAACCTGCCCGTCGTTGGCGGCATGGTTACGCTGGTTGATATATCGATCGCGGTAATGGCCGGCTTTTTGGTGTTACCGGCAATGTACGTTGCCCTGCACAATGGGGTGGATATTTTCACCGCGAGCGGCGAGCTAATCTCTGAGGACACACTGATTTTTACGGTACTGCCAGAACTGTTCAGTACCATGGGCTATGCCGGGGTTATCGTTTCGTTTACTTTCTTTTTCCTGATGGGTATTGCCGCACTAACCTCCTCTATATCCATGCTGGAAGTGCCGGTGGCTTACGCCATTGAAGAGCATGGCTTGAACAGATCAACTGCCGTTTACACTATCGGCGGCAGTATTGCCGCTGTCAGCTGCCTTATCCTGTTGAACTTCGAAAGCCTGTTCGGCCTGGTTATTGCGTTTACCACACGTTACAGCCAACCCCTGCTGGGCTTCATGTTTTGTATTTACGCCGGCTGGGTGTGGCACCGGGACACACTTTTACAAGAGGTCCGCAAAGGCAATCCCGACGCGGAGAACGGCATATTCTGGAAGATATGGCCCTGGTACGTGAAGCTGGTATGCCCGGTAATCATACTGGCCATCTTCGCTCAGACACTGTGGAGCTGAATTAGCCAGGGCGACGCTACGCAGGCACCCTGGCTCTATCGCAGGGTGATCTCGCCGCTTTCCTCAATGCGCTGAGTGGGCACGAAACCGTTAAAATCGATTTTCGCTGAGAACTTGTACTCGAGACTTTCGGTCGCCGTCGTGCCAAGGCTGGTAAGCAATCGCATTAACTGAAAGAGCTGCAAGCCCGCCTCCAGGGTAACGACTTCTTCAGTGTAGCCTTCGATAACCGGAATATCATTGCTCACTCCGCTGAGCAGTTCTTTATCAAGAATCTCAACAGTGTAGCTAATCCCGGCAATATCCAGGGTCTGTTTATTGGGATTGGCCACGCGCAATTTTATCTCGAACCTGGGTGCAGTGCCTGCCACCGGAAGGGCCCGAAAACTTTCCAGTGTTACCTTGGGTGGATCCAGTTCCGGGGTAATGCTGGCGCAGCCGTTAAGTAGGCAACACAGAATCACCAACACAGACAGAGTCAGTGTTCCCGACCTGCTCTTGTTCAAGAGCTATTACTCCTTGCGGTAGACAGGAAAAAAAGCGCATAGCCCAAACTACCCAGAACAAAAACAGCGGCGACCCAGTCACCGGTTTGCAAAAACATATAGCCGCTAAATACCAACATGACCAGCGCAAGGGCCAGGCCTAGAAGTCGTCCGCTTTTTGACATAAGCACTCCTGTGCAGTTGCCATGGATATTTCCCACGGTCATAAAGCGCTTATTCTATCGAGTTCCTGAGCGTGTGTAACCAATACCCGCAATCCAGGTTGTCGCTCAACTGATCAACATTCAGGCCGCATCGTCCAGGCTGGCACTATCGTGCTGCATTACCTGCGTCAGTTCCGCTCTGCGGGTTTCCAGCACCGCACTGAGTGCCTTCTCCATTAACCAGCGGGCTTGTCCGGTATACGCGTATATGCAGGAGTGCACCGCAGCATCGTGCCAATTCTCTACAGAACACTCAGCGGAATATTCCTCAAAATTTGCTAACGCAAGGATGAGATCCGAAATGTGTCGAGGACACTCGCAATTTATCTCGCTCTGCAGCTGCCGTGCCGCCGATAACTCCGCTGAGGAAAATTGTGCCGGTTTTGCAGACACGAGCTGCCCCAGGTTACCCTCCCCAAGACCGGTGGCCTGTTCGGTGGCAATATGTCCCAGCTCAAAAGCAAGGTAGGCAGGGTCCGGTGGAAATGAAATCGCTGTAATATCCTGCCCTTTGAGTTCCTGCAACCAACGTTCGTTACAGAACTGATACATAACCAAAATTCGTTTGGGCTTGAGTTTCGCAGCCAGGGCGTTGATGCGGGCAACCTGCGAGGTCGCGAGCGTCGTACACTCTACAATCAGCGCGTCTACCTCGTCCAGGTCAGTGGAGAAGTTTGTCCCCAATGGGCATCGAGCAAGTAACGCATTTACATTAACCAAACAGCCCTGATGCTCATCCAGCCAATCGCACAAACCCTCGCCAATAAATAAGGACTTGGGCTTTGGCGTGGAGATTGCCGCCCTGCCCGCCTTGCCCTGGTCACGCAGTAAAACCTCAAGCGTCTTACGTGGTGCGGAGGCAATTTCGCCTATTCTGGAACCAGAGCTAACCAGTGCCGCAATCAGCTGCAGATGCTCCAGGTCCGACTGTGTGTATTGTCTCCTGCCGGTAGCCGATTTAAGACTGGCACCCAGGCCATGACGCCTTTCCCAAACACGCAATGTATCGGGCTTTACGCCACTAAGGCGCGCCACAGTACCAATGGCGTACAACGGGCGGGGTTCCAGATCCGGGTTTTGCATGCTGTGTACCTCATGTAGATTCCTAGAGATTACGCAGTTAAGGCGCCACTGGATTAGCCGACCAGCTTTTGACGCAGCATTTATTGGACAAACCGACTGCAATTGCAACCAAGGCACCACCGAATGCAGGTGACAATTACAGCGATCTGCACTGCAACGCCCAGTCACACTGCGGCAACCTGCAGCGTCAATGTTCATTACCGCGTAATCTCTGCGCAATAGTTGCGCCGGGAACGCCGTACTTGTAATGTCGGAATGCAATCGTCAGAGATACCACCCGCATGACAGATCAGACCAGCATTACCACGCCACGACCCGTTATGGGCATTGGGTCATGCCTTGCTGGCAATGCCGTACGCTATAACAAGCAGACCAAAAGCCCGAACCAGTATGTGCGCGGCATTACAGAAAATTTCGAGATGCGAGCTTTTTGCCCGGAAATGGGTATCGGCATGGGGGTTCCCAGAGCACCAATACACCTGGTGGGTTCCGAAGATAGCGTGCGCGCGCTGGACGTAGAGACTCACCAGAATGACTATACGCAAGCACTGGCTGCTTACGCCGCCACCGTAGTATCTCTCGCGCCGGAGCTCTGCGGCTATATTCTGGTAAAGGGCAGCCCAAGTTGTGGCTATGAGCGTGTGAAACGCTATGCGGACAATGGCTATGGCGTAGCGTCTGACCAGCAGGGAATATTTGCAGCAGCGCTAAGTGTGGCAGACCCGCTGTTACCTCTGGAAGATGATGGTCGACTTAATGACCCGAGCTTGCGCGAGAGCTTCATTACCCGGGCCTACACCTATCACGATTGGAAAACCCTGTGTGACCAAGGCATTACGGCGCATAAGCTGATTGCATTTTACAGCCGCTACAAATACCTGGTGATGGCCCATCACGTACCGAGCTATAAATCAGTGGGGCGTATGCTGGCAAGCGCAGGACAACAACCCATAGAGGAATTGGCGACGCAGTTCATCAAGGCGCTAATGTCGGCCTTGAGCCATCGTGCTACCCGCCGCAGCCACAGCAACGTTTTGTATCATTTGTCGGGCTATCTAAAACGCACGGTAATGGGCGCTGAAAGACAGCGCTTAAAAGACCTGATCGAACAATACAGGCTAGGCCACATACCGCTGGTTGTACCCGTCACTATGCTCAGGCATCATTTTGCCAATAACCCCAATGCTTATATCGACAATCAGGTGTTCATGGCGCCCTACCCTGACGAATTGCAGTTACGTAACCTGGTCTAGTGGTGCAGCATATCAGCCAGGGCCGCACCGATATCGGGAAACTCGAAATTAAACGCTGACTGCTGTAAGGCATGGGGGACTACCCGCTGGCCGTTGAGCAATAGTTCATCCGCCATTTCCCCTATCAAAACACGCATGACTAGCGCTGGCACTGGCAGGTTTAACAGCGTGCGCCGGTGATTTCGCATGGCGTCACAAAATCCACGACTGGTGACCGCCTCTGGCGCGGTAACGTTGAATGGGCCTGACAGCTGTCGCTGCTCCAGCAAAAATATAATTGCGGCCAACACATCTCGCCGATGCACCCAGCTCAACCACTGATCGCCCCGTCCCAGCCAGTTACCCAGGCCAAAGCGAAAAGGCAGTGCCATCTGCGTAAAGGCGCCGCCGCCCGCGTCCAGCACGACCCCCAGGCGCAGGAGGCAAACCCGCACACCCAGTGCCTGCGCCTGCAGCGCCAGATCTTCCCATTGTTGGCACAGGCTTTGTGCAAACCCGGGAGTGATCGCACCATCTTCAGCCAGTAATTCATCGCCATGGTGGCCGTACAAGCCAATAGCACTGGCACTTAGCAGAACCTGCGGCGGGTGCTCCAGGCGCTGCATAAGTTGCAGTAATGACCGGGTGGTATCCAGGCGGCTGGAAAGCAGCTCGCGCTTGTATGTAGCATTCCAACGACGATCTGCCAGCGAGGCCCCGGCCAGGTTGATTACCGCATCGATTGCTTCGCTGTCAGTCAATTGCTCCAGCGATTTCACGTAACGCAAATGCTGGCGGCTTTGCAGGCTCTGGCGGCTCAACACGGTGAGGCTATGACCCATCTCGAGCAGCTTGATAACCAGCGGCGCACCGATAAATCCGGTACCGCCGGTAATAAGAATGTTCATGGCCCTGCCCTCTTGCGCATACGGTTATTACGAAATGGATAGTTATTGGATCATTCGACTGCGGTAATCCCTTGAGCAACTACCGGCGTATACTAACAGTATGAACAGTGATGATTGCGATATCGAGCATCTGCAGACATTTCTGCAGTCCTACCCCAGAACGGTGGTGCTGACCGGGGCTGGTACCAGTCTAGCGTCCGGCATTCCCACCTATCGCGACCACGAGGGACGCTGGCAGCATAGCGAACCCATCAAACACCAGGAATTTCTGCAAAGTTCCGCCGCGCGTCGACGCTACTGGGCTCGCTCTGTGCATGGCTGGCCCGCTATACGTGACGCGAAACCTAACCGGGCGCACCAGGCACTGGCGTTAATGGAACGCAAAGGACAGATAGAAACGCTGATTACCCAAAATGTCGATCGCCTGCATCAACGCTCCGGTAGTCGCAAGGTCGTAGACCTCCACGGCAGGCTGGACCAGGTGAGCTGCCTCGATTGCAGCGCCCTCTATGGCCGGCAGCAGATACAGCAGCAAATGACTACGGAAGATCCACCTCTAAGTAACCCAGCAGGCGCCCGCCGCCCGGATGGCGACCTGGATCTGCCTGCAGCAATGGAGCAACTCACGCGGATACCCGATTGTGCCCGCTGCGGCGGCCTGCTGATGCCCGATGTGGTGTTTTTTGGTGGCACCGTTCCCCGGGCACGGGTAGATAGCTGTATGGCCGCGCTGGAGCGTGCGGATGGATTAATCGTCGTGGGCAGTTCACTTAAGGTGTATTCAGGGTTCCGCTTTTGCCGGCGTGCCTCTGAACTGGGTAAACCCCTGGCGATCCTCAATACCGGAGCAACACGGGCTGACGTGTTGGCTCAGTGTAAATTGACGTCTGACTGTGGGGCACTGTTGGCGGCCGTTTCCGGGCTAAGCGAACAGCTCACAGGTGCAGCGTGAGGACATGACTACCGATATCGCGGCAGCGGGCTAGGCGCTGTCCATGCGTTCACGGTAGTCCCAGCTGAACATGCGCTGCGGGGTTACGGTTATCAGCACTTCCTCGTCTCGCCGTGATAACAGCCATTTGCCCAGAGATGATTCACTACCGCCGAGGTAGCGTTCCAGTAATCCGTCTAGCGCCTCACCGGCCCCCTCACTGGTCAACGCAACAAGGCCCTGCCCCCTGACCCCGCTGTATGGGGGTTGGTTAGGTGCCACCTCAAAACCGACTTTGTTGCTTTCCCGCAGCAGAGCGACCAGCTGTGAATCCTGGTGAGAGGCGCAGATAAATTGCCCCTGGTGATACTGAAACCAGACCGACACGACCCTGGGAAAGCCGTCTGCGCCGACACAAGCCAGACGCAGGGGAAAAACGCTGTCATGCAGAAACTCACTGATTTGCTCTGCAGACCAGGGACCCTTGAGGGATACACTCATAAGACTGTCCTTAACCAAGACCATAACTGCGTGCATTATCTGGCAGCAGTGCGCAAATTACAAAGTTCCCTCTCGAGCTCGCCCGACCTGCCAGTAAAATAACTGCCGGTATCAGCAACAGGCATTGATCCCCATGGCTTTAAAGCACGTATGACATCCATGCAAACACCTATTATCTTCTGGTATCGACAAGATCTGCGCACCCACGACCTCCCTGGACTGGCCGCAGCGGCTTCCAGTGGCAGGCCTGTCATCCCCTGCTATATCCTGGATGATCATGCGCCTGGTGAATGGGCCACAGGAGCGGCGAGTCGCTGGTGGCTGCACCACAGCCTGGTTGCGCTGCAGGCAGATATCGCCTCGCTGGGCGGCTCATTGGTGTTACGCCGCGGTGAGACACTCGACCAACTGCGACAATTAATAGCCTCAACCGGCGCTGATACGGTCTACTGCTCACGCCAATATGAGCCCTGGGCGGCGGCGCTGGAAAAACAATTGCATGAACAGTTGTCTACTGCCGATATTACCTTCAAACGCTACGCGGGTAGCCTGCTTTTCGAGCCGGAACAGATCAGTAACCAAAGTGGGCTTCCTTACAAGGTGTTCACGCCATTCTGGCGTCACTGCCTCAAACAGCTAGCCCCTGCTGCGGCACAAGCGTTACCAACACAGACAAACTGGCTCACCGATACATTGAACAGCGATTGTATCTCCGACTGGGGCTTGCAACCCACACAGCCCGACTGGGCTGCCAACTGGCCACAGCAATGGCAACCGGGCGCTGTTGGTGCGCGGGATAAACTCAGCAACTTCCTGGACAACGGTATTAGCAACTACAGCGACGGTCGCAACCACCCGGCACTGGATTGCACCACCCGGTTGTCGCCCCACCTGCACTACGGCGAGATATCACCCCGCGTGCTGTGGCACGCTGCACGGCAGGCGGCGGCGGAAAGCCCTGCACTGGACGGCCAGGTAGAGAAGTTTCTCAGCGAACTGGGCTGGCGCGAGTTTTCACACCACCTGCTATACCATTTTCCCGCTATCCCTGAGCAGGCGTTCAAATCACAGTTTCGCAACTTTCCCTGGCTTGCCGGGGCTGACAGGCTGCGCGCCTGGCAACGGGGACAGACTGGCTATCCCATGGTGGACGCCGGTATGCGCGAGCTCTGGCATACCGGTTATATGCACAACCGGGTGCGCATGATCGTCGCCTCTTTTCTCACCAAGCACCTGCTGGTTCACTGGCGTGAGGGGGCGAAATGGTTCTGGGATACCTTGCTGGATGCTGACCTGGCCAACAATAGCAGTGGCTGGCAGTGGGTGGCGGGTTCCGGCGCCGACGCGTCGCCCTACTTCCGGATTTTCAATCCGATGACGCAGGGCAAAAAGTTCGACGCCGAGGGCGCTTATATTCGACAGTGGGTGCCGGAGTTAGACGCGCTCCCGGATCGCTACCTGAACTGTCCGTGGGAGGCGCCTGAAGATATTTTAAGGACTGCAGGCGTGGTCATAGGAGAGCACTACCCTAGCCCTGTCGTCGATCACAAGGCGGCCAGGGAAGCCGCGCTTGCGGCTTATGCGTCGATTAGGGGAGCCTGATAGCCCTGACGTACTAAACCTCGGTAGCGGCACTGCGAACACAGTACAGATCTGGCCGTTGCCGAAAGCCGCGAGGCAAGATCTAGTGTGAACCGGGCCCGCCATAATGCGCAAAAATATCGCCCCTGCAATCAACACAGAACTAACGAGCAGATTTGATGGGCAGGACCGCCCATGCAATCACGATTCCAGGCAACAATAAGGCAAGATTGCGAACCGTTCCGGTTCAGCAACTAGATCACAGGAAAAAATCTGCTCACAACATCCCCTTGGCACTTCTTATACTTTATCAAACCGGCATGCTACGCCGTTGACCTGGAGGCATTGCCAATGTCTGCCTGGCGATTAGACAGATTTAACACGGTAACGGTCAGTGCTGGCAGCATGGTCAGGGTGACCAACGCTGCGCCCAGAATTCCGAACATGACGATAGCCCCGACACCACGATACAACTCGGTTCCCGCGCCGGGGATCAATACCAGTGGGGCCAGACCAAAGATGGTGGTGATGGTTGACATGGCAATCGGCCGCAGCCGCGCTTCTACTGCCTCGGTTACCGCTGCCTGAGGTGCCATACCGGCGGCGGTGTTACGCACAGAGCGGTCAACAATCAGTATGGGGTTGTTGACCACCGTGCCCATCAGAATAAGAAAGCCGAGCATTGAAATCATATCAAAGGGTTGTGAAAAGCCAGTCAAGCCGACCATAGGCAGTATTGCGCCCAGACCATTAAGTAGAGCGAGGCCCACGATACCACCGGCAATGCCCAGAGGAATTGTGGTCATGATCAGCAGTGGATAACCCCAGTGGGCAAAGATCGCCACCAGTAACAAGTATACGATTAGCAAAGCGATTATGTAGTTGCCCAGCAACGCCTCGCGAGTGGCATCCAACTGGTCTGCCGCACCCGATATGGCAATATCGACCCCTGCCGGAATCTCACCGCGTTCTCGCATGTGCTCTACCAGATCGGTTCGTACTCGATCTACGCCGGTCTCCAGTGGGACGGCGCGTGGCGGAATAATATTCAGCGTCACGGTGCGGCGGCCGTTGACCCGGCGTAATGAGTCAGTTCCTATCGTTTCTTCAATAGACACCAGCGAAGCCAGCGGCAAGACGGCCCCGGAAGGCGTATAGACCGGTAATTGCCCGAGGCTATCTAATTGCGCGTTTTGACCCACATTGCTGTACAGATAAATATCGATCTTGTCATCGTCGAGGAAAAATTCATCTACGAAACTACCGTCGGTGAGTGCAGCTACGGTGAAACCCAGTTCCTGAGAGGACAGCCCCAGTTGTGCCGCACGCTCCCAATCGGGACGAATTTCTACCATGGGTTGGGCCAGGGTGAGTGATCGGGGCTGGCTCTGCATTCGCGGATTTTCAAAGACTTCCCCGGCTCGGCTATAAGCAGCTGCAGCGACTTGGTAAATAGCCTCCAGATCATTACCGGCGATGTCGAGATTAATACTGCGCGTGCCGCCATTGTTGCTGCTGATAATAGACCCTCGAGAGGCAAAGGCCCGCATCCCGGGATATTCCTCGTATTTTCGGGTAAGTGCGGCCATCAGCGGCTCGATGTCACTCGCTTGTACAGGCTCAGCCACGATACGAATGTAGTCTGCAGCCATTCGCATATTCATGTAGTTGATGGCAGGCACCGTATTTTCGCCGCTCTTTAACAGATCCGGGTCAGCGCCGACATAGGGTAAAAAATAGTCTTCAATTTCGCGACCAATGGCCTGCATGGTATGCAGGTTATAACCCGGAGGAGCGCTCATTACCGCGAACACTTTAGGCTCTTCCCCTTCGGGCAGGTATTCGGCTGCCGGGGTTAACCACACTATGATTGCTGAACTGGTAATCACTGTCAGTGCGATGCAGGTGAGTCGAGTACGCGAGGTGGCCAGAATGGCTGCAACGCCTTTAAGTGTCAGTGCCCGCCAGTGCTGACCAAACCGGTGCAGGGCAGTGGCGTTACGTTCAGTGGGAGAGAAGCGGGCCGCTGCCGTTGGCACCAGCGTGACAGCGACCAGCATCGAGGCCAGTATCGCCGCCGATACGGCAATAGCAACGTCGGAATACAGTTGCCCGGCCTCCTGTTCCACAAATGCGACGGGAATGAATACCAGCACCGTTGTCATGGTGGAGGCGAACACAGCCGGCCATACCTGACCCACACCGTCCAGAGCCGCCTGCAGCCGAGTTTTGCCTTTGCGCCGCTCAAGTTCGATGCTCTCCAGCACCACGATACTGTTATCCAGCGTCATTCCAATAGCAAAGGCGATGCCGGCTAATGAAATGACATTGACCGTACGCCCGGCCAGTAGTAGTCCCAGAAATGCCACAATGATACAGATCGGAATCCCCATGACCCCGATTGCGGTGGTTCGTGCCGAACGCAGGAACACAAACATGACAACGGTGGCCAGCAGCGCACCTATGATCAGGTTCTGCCATACATTGCGGACCGAGTTCTCGACGTAGAGCACATCGTCGGAAGTGAGCTGTATTTCCAGCCCCATCGGGGCCAGCAGATCGCGATTGATCTTAGCCAACTCCGCCACCACCTCCTGTTTAATCTCGATCACGTTCGATCCCGATTCGCGTCGCAGTGGCAGCATAATGGTGTTTTCGCCGTTGAGACTGGAAATCCCGCGCTGCTCGAAATGGTCCAGTTGAATCTCAGCAACATCCGAGAGCCGGATAATGGTATCTCCGCGGCGCGCCAATACCAGGCTCTCCAGTTCCTCGAGTGACTCAAAGCGACCGACAGTGCGCAACAGATACTTGCGTTTGCCTGCTTCAATTTCTCCGCCAGAGCGATCCTGGTTACGATTTCGAACAGCAGCTCGTACATCGGTATACCCGAGCCCCCGCTGGGCGAGACGGGCCGGGTCGATCAGTACCTGTATCTGCCGTTCGGCGCCGCCCCATGTTCCCACCTCGGAAATACCCGGGATGCGCGATAGTCTGGGCTTCACGTTGTCCTCGATAAAATCTACCGTTAGATCGAGATCGAGCTGGCGTGGGTTGCCGGCCATGGGCGTCACGTTGAGGAACATAAAATAGTTGCTGCTGAACGAGGAGGCATAGATTCTGGGCTCATCGACATTTTCAGGGTAGGACGGCACCTGGCTCAGCGCGTTATTGACGCGAATCAGCATTTCGGTGATGTTGGTGCCAAAGGGGAATTCAAGCTCCACCGTCGCGCTGCCACTGCCGGCGGTGGCCAGAATGCGAGAAATACTTGGCAGGTTTCGCAAGTACTTCTCCTGCTCGATGAGAATTTCTTTTTCGACATCTTGAGGGGTAGCGCCGGGCCAATGGGTTCTGACCGTGATTGACCGGACGTCCAGGTCGGGAATCATCTGCACGGGAATGCGCAAAGCGGCGACAATACCAAGCACACAAATAATCAGCACCGTCACTGTTGTCAGGGTGCCGCGTCGAATAATCTGCTCAAACATACTTGTCACCGCCGCTATTGATCGATGATCTCCCGTCCAGCGCTGCTGCGAATTTGAACCCGTTGATCCGGCCGTAGCGTCTCGTTCCCTCGCACCACGACTTGATCTCCGGCTTTGATACCGTTACGGATAGCGATCAGTCCGCGAAATTCCAGACCCGGGCTCACCAGTACTTCTCGTGCAATGGATACGCCATCACGTTGCTCAATGACCCACACTACCGAGCGACCATCAGAATAGCGCTGCAGTGCATCGCGGGGTACCGCAATGCCACGCTCGCCAGTCGGCACGCGCAGCGTCGCTCGTACCGACATGCCTGGCGCCAGACTGGTATCCGTAGCATCGGGCTTCGCGCGTAACAAAAAGCTGCGGTCGTCCGGGTCGCTCACGGGAACCAGGCTAGCGATCTTGCTGCTATAGTTTTGTTGCGCTGACAAACCGTAGCTATAGCTGATCTCAGTGTCGTCACCCAGACTGGTTAGATAGTCATCTGCAACGGCAAAATCCAGTCGCAGCTCATCGGTGGATACCAGCGCCAGAATCGGCTGGCCGGGGGTCACCCATTCACCCAGCTCTGTCAGTTTGGCAGCGACAATACCGGCGAATGGAGCGCGTACTGTATGACGCGCCAGGATCGCAGCGCGCAGCCCCGCTTCCGCTTGATATTGGGTCAGCGCGGATTCGTCTTCAGCCACTTCCGCCTCGAGGTCGCGCACCACGCTCTCCGCAATACTGCGCTGCGGTGCGAGCTCTCTGACTTCCTGCAGCCGACGGCGGGCATCGGCGAGTGCTCGCTCTCCCTGTTGCACCCTGGCCGCAGCCGCTGCCAACTCCAGTTCGGCAAGCTCGGGGTCGAGCGTTAGCAGGGTGTCACCGATAGCGACTGTTGAGCCCGCGTCAACCAGCAGTGTTTGAACCTGCCCGCTTGTCGCTGGCGACAGCTGTGAATTGCGCGCCGCAGTGACCGTGCCAGTGACCTGTAATTGACGCAATATTTTATGTTCCGTCACACTAGCAACGACTACGGGTACGCCGTCGCCGACCTGTGCCGCCAGCGGCGTACTGAGCACTGCGGTCCAGGCTGCTATAAGCAATAACGCTAGTCGGGGGCGGCGAAAGCCAGACATAGATCATCCATCTGTAGGGTAAAATTTTTAGTTCGGTAGTGCATTGAGCCAGGAAATCACTGTACCGGTATTCTGTACGCTGAGAAAGCCTGTTCCGTTTGCAATTATTCTCCCCGGGCACTGGAGATTTTTGCTTAGCTCGGGATACCCTGAACACGCGCAAAACGGAAGATCCAGAGATCGCTACACATGCCGACAAGAAGAGAATTCATCGCCATCACCTGCGCCTTCCAACGCAGCAAGGTGGCAAAGACAGCTGCAGTACCCGCCATCTAATCCACACCCTGCCTCCAGCAGGGACTGCATCGAATCGTACCCCATGCAGCACCGACCGCGAATACGCCCAGGGCTGTTTCAGGTTGCGCTATTGCAGACTCTGCAACTAGATGGGCCGCGTTTTCCCCGCACAGTGCGCCGACTCCATTATTCTGCAAGACAGTGCCCGAAATCGTCTGATTATTGTCAAAAATCTGTTTAGTGCAGCAACGCGGGCACAGTGGCACCGTCGCGGTCTAAAGGTTACCCGTAAGTATTTGTTTTTGAGAGTTTTAAGTGGAGGCTCGGAGCGGAATCGAACCGCTGTGCACGGAGTTGCAGTC
>JBALVO010000099.1:0-14003 GCA_036961445.1 Halioglobus sp. | reverse complement strand
ACAAAGGTTCACAGCTGGTGCGTTGGACGATTGATGTTACCGCTGGCAAGGTCAGCAGCCAGGTATTGAGTACGGTCGATCAGGAGTTCCCTCGAGTTGATCCGCGAGTAGAATGCCACCCTCACCAATATGGCTATGCACTGGAAGTCGGCGGCCCACATGGTTTTAAGGGCTTACTAAAGCACGACCTGAATTCTGGCGTAAGCTTGCATCATGATGTTGGTGAAAATTGTGCTGCAGGTGAGCCAGTATTTGTACCAACCGGTGCAGCCGAGGATGCCGGCTACATATTGACCGTCGTTTACGATGGCGCAACCAAATTGAGCGAGGTGCGAATTATCGACGCCCAGCGGTTCAGCGCAGAGCCGGTTGCAATAATCAAGTTAAATGCCAGGGTTCCATTCGGCTTTCATGGCAATTTCGTAACCGCCTAGACCAGGCTCAGCTACGGGTTGTATTTACTGCCCTGGCAGAGGGCAGTGACACGCTGGTTGCCCGCCTGGCATTGGAAGTGGGCATTCCCCTCGAGGCCCCCTCCCCATGGCGCGCGAATGTTAATTGGCACAGGATTATGATTTTATGCAACTGAAACCCATGGACGACGCTCGCTATGTCGAGTTTGAACGCAACTCCATCGCCGAATATGCACAATCAAATATCGATTCTGGCAAATGGGATGAGTCCGAGGCGACGAGAAAGTCAGAACAGGACTATGCGTCTTTACTACCTGACGGGCTAAACACCGAAAACCATTACATTCTGGATATATGCTTCGATGAACAACCCGTGGGCGCACTCTGGGTCCACCTGGACCGCGACTCCGCCGTTCCGGTCGCCTATATTTACGACATTGAACTGGAACCCGGGCAACGCGGAAAAGGACTGGGAAAACAGGCTATGAAGCAATTGGAGCAGTGGTGCCTGGAGCGCGAGGTGTCACGCATCGCATTAAACGTTTTTGCTTTCAATACGCCCGCTATCGCTCTGTACGAAGCACTGGGCTACCGCACCACCAACTTTAAAATGCAAAAAGACTTGTCATAGCCCAGCATAAATTCCGGTTTTTCTGCCTGTCGGAGTTAAGGCCATCCGGCCCCCGGAACTTCTACCTCGGCCACTTCTATCTTACCCGTTCGTGCCACTGAGGCTTCGTGCTTACTGGAGGACTGGGCAGTTACGAGGAATAAATCGCGACCATGTTCCCCACCTAGCATGCAGGCATAGCAATTTTGACTGCTCTGAACTGTCGCCAGGATGTCTCCGCCAGGCGCAACCAGTACACACTCTGCTGCCAGGGCATTGGCCACCCAGACATTACCGTTCGCGTCCAGGCAGATCCCATCGGGAGCGCGCAAGCCCACTGAGGCCCATTGGCGGCGATTGGACAGCTCTCCGTCGTCGCCTATGTCAAACGCAGTCAGGCACAAGCCAAGCGTCTCAGCGACAATCAGGGTTTTGCCATCGGGCGTAACCACGCTGCCGTTGGGAAAGTGCATCCCTGCTGCTGCCAGGCACACGGCGCCATCAGGCTCTACTCGTATCAAGTTTGCCGTGGGATGATCTGACATCACGACTTCCGCTCCACGGTCGCTGATATCCGCATCCAGATCAAAGCCAAAGTTACCTACCCATGCACGGCCCAACCCATCGACTACCATATCGTTGCAAAGATGCACCGCCAGCCCCGATAAATCAGCATGTTCTTCCAGACCACCGGGGTCGAGACGCAAAAGTTTCTGCGTCTGCATTGCAACCACCAACAATCTCCCGTCTGGCAACCAGCCCAGGCCCGAGGGCTGATCGTCCAACTGTACTTCGATGCGGACATCTCCATCTGCTCCCAGAGACTTCACTGCATAATCATAAAAATCGCTGAACCAGAGTCGGCCTTCATGCCATCGGGGTCCTTCTCCAAAGTACAGGCCGCTGGCGACAATAGATGTGTTTGTCATAGGGGGTTTTTCCTTGCAGTGATGCCGCAGCAGATTAGCATGTATTTTTGCGCTGCTACCACCACATTCCATCACATCTCATGACTATCTACAGAGAATGTGGGTTAACGATCTATTACTTTTGGTCTACACTCTGGGTTCAGTTTGCAGCATTGGTCATAAAGAGGGGGGCATGTGGATTCCGGATTAACCCAGTACCGGGGCATCTCCAGCATTGTCGGGGATATCGTCACCCTGCATATCGCCGACGCCCAGGCCATGACCACCCCTCCCAGAAACCGCGATCTGGCGATTATCGAGCAAGATGGCAAGCACTTTTCCCTGGCCCAGATAATTGGCCTGGCTGACGACAAGGTGTCTCTGCAGGTCTTCGCCGGCACCAAGGGGTTGGGTAACCAGGCCTCCGTGCGTTTTGTCGGCGAAACCATGCAGGCCACTTATTCGGATAATATATTCGGTCGGATTTTTAACGGCTCCGGTGTACCCATTGACGGCGGCCCCAATCTGACCAACGAGCCCAAGGTGCCAATCAACGGACCCACAGTTAACCCCACAGCCCGGGTTCTGGCCTCCCGCATGATTCGCACCGACGTGCCGATGATTGACATATTCAACTGCCTGGTGGAAAGCCAGAAAATTCCAATTTTTTCGGTGGCAGGTGAACCCTATAACAAATTCCTGGCCCGGATCGGTGTACAAGCTGACGCAGACGTGGTGATTTTTGGTGGCCTGGGCCTGATTTTTGACGACTATTACAGCTTTAAGCTGGCCTTTGAAGACGCTGGCGTAATGTCCCGCACGGTGATGTTCGTGAACCTCGCCTCGGATCCAGTGGTGGAGCGCCTGATGGTGCCGGACCTCGCGTTGGCTGTGGCTGAAAAACTGGCCGCTGAAGAGGGTAAACGCGTGCTGGTACTGCTAACCGACATGACTGCCTATGCCGATGCCATGAAGGAGATTGGTATCTCCATGGAACGTATTCCCTCCAATCGTGGCTATATGGGTGACCTCTACTCGCAACTTGCACGACGCTATGAAAAAGCGTGCGACTTTAAAGGTGCCGGTTCAATTACGATTCTATCGGTAACCACCATGCCTGGCGATGATGTCACCCATCCTGTACCTGACAACACCGGCTATATCACCGAGGGACAGTTTTACCTGCACAACGGTGTACTCGACCCATTCGGTTCCCTGTCACGACTGAAGCAACATGTGATTGGCAAGGAGACCCGCGAAGACCACGGGCAGATAATGAACACCATGATTCGCTATTATGCAGAAGGTGTTGAGGCCGAACAGAAGCAGGCTATGGCATTTGACCTCAGCGAATTCGATGAAAAATTACTGAAGTTCAGCAACGCCTTTCGCGAACAGTTCATGCGCCTGGACGTATCCATGAAACTGGAAGACGGATTAGATGCCTGCTGGAAACTGCTATCGGAATGTTTTGACAAAGATGAAGTCATCATCAAGAAAGACCTGAAAAATAAGTATTGGGTCGCTTAGAGTGGCCAAGATAGCGTTAAACAAGAGTGCCCTGAGCCATGAAAAACAGCGCAGAACATCGTATCAGCGCTACCTGCCTTCCCTTGAACTAAAGCAGAAGCAACTTCTGGCGGAGCGTAAGAAAGCACAACTAGAGCTGGCGCAGCATCAGACTGAAATTGCGACGGTTCAGTCCGCGGCCTACCAAAAGCTACCCATGCTGGCGAATCAAACCATGGAGCTTGCAGGTCTGGTAAGAGTAGAAAATGTACAAATCGTGGAGGAGAATCTGATGGGAACGCACCTGCCGAAGCTTGGTCACGTTGACTATATTGTCGCGGACTACGGCTACCTGGCCAGGCCCCACTGGTTTGACGAACTAGCTGCCTCATTGCAGCTGGTTCTGAAATTGAAGCTTGAAGAACAGGTGTTGATCATTCGCGTCCGACGACTTAAGAAGGCCGCGCAGACCATCACCCAACGTGTCAATTTATTTTCGAAGGTGCTGATCCCCGAATCAACAGACAATATCAAACGCATCGGCCTGTTTCTGTCGGATCAGGAGCGCGCCAGCGTTGTGCGCTCCAAATTGGCCAAGCGCAAGAATAATGCAGAAATAGAGGCCCTATGAGTATTGCCGATCAGGTGCAGCTGACCCTGGTCGGCGATATGGACCAAAAAAAGGAAATTTTGCAGGGCCTGCAGACGCTGGGGGCGGTACACCTGGTACCACTAAAAAAGGCAGCCCTGGAATCGGGCCCCGACGCTGCTGATGATATACGCGAGGCATACCACTACCTGGCAGACACACCGATAAAACGTCGCTCGCAGCGACCCGTCAATACCCGCCCTCTGAATGAGTTGGTACCGGAGGTTTTAAAGAACAAATACCAACGTGACGACGTGATTGACCATATTGAAATAATTCGACGACGCCAAAAGGTTCTCGAGCCCTGGGGCGACTTCGAGTTTCCGCAGCTCGATGAGATTGACCACATGCGCTTTTGGTTCTACCGGGTGCCCGCAGGAAAACGCGCACTTCTTGACACGGTTACGCTGCCCTGGCAGATCACACGCAGCGACCAACGATTTCATTACACGACCGTATTATCCCGAGCAGAACCACGTGAGGATGAGATTCCCCTGCGGCGGTCCCGCAGCGGGGCACTGTCGCAGTCGCAGCTGGCCGCAGCACGCGAAGAGGCGCTGGTGCAGCTCGAGGACCTGGATTCAGAGCGCGAGTCCCTCACCCGTTGGATTCTTACCCTCGGAGACGCTATTCACCAAAGTCTGGATCAACGCGAACTGTTGCAGGCCAATGCACAAGTGCTGGATGCCAAGCAGATTTTTGCACTGCAAGGCTGGATACCCAAGGCCGCGCTGGCCTCGCTGGCCGGATGGATCGATACCGTGCCTGCTGCCTACAACCTGCGCGAACCTACCGCAGATGACAACCCCCCTACCCTGTTGCTTAATGGGGACTGGACTGGTGGCGGCCAGGAGGCCGTAGCTTTCTTCCAACTTCCGGGGTATCGCTCCTGGGATCCGTCTTTGGTCATCTTTTTTTCCTTTTCGATCTTTTTCGGCATGATCCTGGCGGATGCCGGCTACGCCACACTGCTTGGAGCTCTCCTGCTTGCCAAGTGGAAGAAAATGTCCCGCCCGGGCAGCCTGGCGATACGCCTGCGCAATATGGCCGCGGCCATGGTCGGTTGCGCTATAGCCTACGGCGTCCTGGTCGGTAGCTATTTCGGAACCAGTCCAGAGCAGGGCTCAGTATTGGCCGCGCTCAACCTACTGGACCTGAACAATTTTGGTGCGATGATGAAACTGTCCCTGGGTGTCGGGATTGCTCACCTGGTCATCGCCCATGTAATGGTGATGCGGGTGAATCGTCATTCACGACTGGCATTAGCGTCGCTGGGTTGGATAGTGGGGCTGGTGGGCAGCTTCATGCTGTGGCTGGACTATATGTCTGCCGAGGACTTTCAAGCAGGCGATAGCCTCTTTGTCTGGTCCTTGCCAATATGGCTGGTATTGGTGTTGACCTGCTCCAGCGACAGACCGCTGCGTTCAGCAAAAGACCTGTTACTGCAATTGGTCGACGGGGTCAGTGGTGTCATGGGACTGACCAAGGCCTTTGGCGACATTCTCAGTTACATGCGATTATTTGCCCTGGGCCTGGCGGGGGCCTCCCTGGCTGCGACCTTCAATGAACTTGCGGTGACCGCACGTGATTCGGTCTCTGTGGGGGGCTTTCTGTTATTTGCACTGATCATTATTTTTGGGCACGGATTGAATCTGGTGCTCGCTATCATGAGCGGCGTCATTCATGGCCTCCGCTTGAACCTGATGGAATTTTACAATTGGGGTATCCACGGAGAAGGATACCCGTTCAAGGCATTTGCCAAGAGAGGAGACTCAAAATGGAACCATTAATGATCGCATTAGGCTGGATTGGTATTTTTGCACCAACCGCACTGGGCGCCATCGGCAGCGCCTATGGCTGCTCTGTGGCCGGTGCCGCAGCCGCAGGAGCAATGCTGGACACTGACAGTGGCTACGGAAAATTTATCGGCCTGGCGGCGATGCCTTCGACTGGCGTCATCTATGGCATCGTTATTATGTTTACACTCAACCGTGAGGTATCGGTTGAGAACGGCGGCGGACTGTTCGGGGTAGGACTACTGACAGGGCTTGCTCTGATGTACAGCGCCATGTATCAGGGCCAAACCCTGATCGCTGCAATCAATGCCTCGAAAAATAAACCAGAAATATTCGGCCTCAGTATTGCGCCTGCAGCTATCGTTGAGGGTTTCGCGGTGTTTGCCTTCGTATTCGCTTTGGTCCTGGCCGGCGACATACCCGCCTGAATTGGAGTAGCTTATGTCTGAAGCAGCTGAAGGCCAACATAATTCCCGCGGCGTGCAGGAACTCATTGATCAGATCCGTGAGAAAGGTGTCAATGCGGGCAAGGAAGAAAGTACGCGAATAGTGCAGGACGCGGAACAACGGGCACAATGGATTATTGAACAGGCCAATGAGCAGGCCAATGAGGTGCGCACCAAGGCAGAAGAGGATGCCGAGTTCATCCGCACTGCGGGACAGGAGTCTCTGGCGCTGGCGTTTCGTGACATCCACGCCAAGCTCCGCGACGAGCTGACGCAACAGTTCGCACAGCAACTACAGAAATTGATTGTATTGGAACTACAGAATCCGGAAACACTGAAAAAATTATTAATGAGCGCTGCCGCCACTACCAGGCTGCCGGATGAGGCGATGACCATTGTACTGCCCGAACATGCCTCGGGACTGGAGGAGTTGCGGCGGGACCCGGAAGCATTACAACAGGGCCCGTTGATTGAACTGATATCCGCAACAGCTAGAGAATTATTCAGCAGTGGCATCACGGTGGAGACCGGCGGCCGCGGCCGTGCCGGAATGCATGTACTGCTGCGCGATGGTGAGGTGAGCGTCGATCTCAGTGAGCAGGCGCTGACAGACTTGTTGCTGGCCCATCTGCAACCGCGCTTTCGAGCAATTCTGGAAGGACTGGTGTACTAGGAGAACCTTGTGGCACGCCAATACATAGACCTGCTTGCTTCGCTGCCTTATCTGGCCGACCCTTTTGTACATCGGCGACCACCGATTAGCGAGGTACAGCTGCAAGTCAGGCTCACCATGCTGGACTTGCAGGACAGGAGCACCATAACAAAACTGTCACACACATTTTACTGGGGGCGCCTGGAGCTAAAAGATTCGGACGAGGCAATCGTACGCAGTGCGCAGCGCCTCACGCAGGACTTTAAACCGGCGGATATGCGCGAATGGTTGTGCTGGCGCATGGAGTTTCGCACAGTCGTAGCGGCGCTGCGCCGGCGGGACGCCAAAGAAGACGTCCCGCCGGCGCATAGCCTGTGGGGATTTGGCCGTTGCGTGCACCAAATCGAGCGCAATTGGTCTCATCCCAGTTTTCGCCTGGAGGGCCGGTATCCCTGGCTGACGCAGGCCCGTGAGTTACTCGAAACAGGCCAGAGCTATGAACTGGAGCGCCTGTTGCTGTCTATGGTCTGGAATTACTTCGCTCGACAGGTACCCGACGAGCCCTATAGTTTATCCGCCGTATGGCTGTACCTGTCAAAATGGGATCTGGTAGAGCGCTGGTGCAGCTATAACGCTGAACAAGCCAAAACTCGCTTTGACGGATTGGTCGTATCTGGCCTGGAGCAGCCAATGCAAGCATTGAGGGAGATCGCATGAGTGAGGATAAAGCCACCGCCAGGGTAGTCGCCGTCAGTGACGACGTGCTCACTGTGGAGTCGATTGGCAGTGCCAAAGACCTTACGCCCCTGATGAAAAACGAAGTGGTCTATATCTGTCCAGCTGCAGCCCCGGTAGACGAAAAGCTGAAGGCAGAAGTACTCCGGGTTCGCGGGCGCAGAGCGGATGTACAGGTCTACGAAGACACTACAGGGGTCGCGGTGGGAGACCTGGTAGAACAAAGTGGGGAATTACTGTCGGTCGAACTGGGACCGGGCCTGTTGCGCCAGGTTTATGACGGCTTGCAAAACCCACTGCATCGTCTGGAGATCATGAACGGTAAGTTTTTGCAGCGTGGCTCAGTCGCGCCGGCGCTGGACCGCACCGAGAAATGGAGTTTTGATGCCTTGGCTCGGGTGGGAGGCAAAGTACGGCCCGGAGATACGCTGGGCACAGTGCAGGAGGGCCGCTATCGCCACAAGATCATGGTGCCATTCATGCTCCGCGGCGAGCTCACTGTGGACTGGATTCAGGGAGGCACATTTAACGTAGACACTGTGATAGCACGGTTGAAGAGTAAAACCGGCCACGTGCATGATGTGCGTATGGTGCAGCGGTGGCCGGTACGACGACCGCTGCCGCTGGATTTGATCAGTGATCGCAGTAGTGAGCGGCTCTACCCGTCACAGCCATTGGTAACCACACTGCGCCTCATTGACACCTTCTTTCCTATAGCCAAGGGCGGAACCGGGTGCATCCCCGGCCCCTTCGGGGCCGGTAAAACCGTTTTACAAAACCTGATCTCGCGCTATTCAGATGTGGATATCGTAATCGTAGTGGCCTGCGGTGAACGTGCCGGGGAAGTGGTGGAAACTATCACTGATTTCCCTCAATTACAGGATCCTCATACTGGCGGCACGCTGATGGATCGCACCATCATCATCTGCAATACCTCATCGATGCCGGTGGCTGCCAGGGAAGCATCAATTTACACGGGAGTTACCCTCGGCGAGTACTATCGGCAAATGGGTTACGCGGTACTGCTGATCGCCGACTCCACTTCGCGCTGGGCGCAGGCGATGCGCGAGACCTCAGGTCGACTGGAAGAAATTCCCGGTGAGGAGGCTTTCCCGGCATACCTTGAGTCAAGTATCCGCAATCTGTATGAACGTGCCGGTGTCATTCGCACCAACGATGGCAGCACGGGGTCGTTGACCATGATTGGCACCGTATCGCCGGCCGGAGGCAACTTTGAAGAACCAGTGACACAGGGCACGCTGAATACGGTAAAAACATTTTTGGGACTCAGTTCTGAGCGCGCTTATAAACGCTTCTACCCCGCCGTGGACCCATTACAGTCCTGGAGTCGCTATCCTGATCAGTTAGCGCAGTGGTTCGATCAAAACATGGGAGCCAACTGGCTGCCAGATGTGGCCCGGATCAATGCCTTACTGGAGCGAGGGGAAGAGATCTCCCGCATGATGCAGGTCACCGGTGAAGAGGGGGTTACCCAGCAAGACTTTATCACGCAGCAAAAGTCCATGTTGGTAGACATGGTCTATTTGCAACAGGATGCCTTCGATTCAGTCGATGTTTCCACCGGTATAGCACGCCAGAAAGAGAGCTTTGGTCTGCTGACAAAAATTACCGATACTCAGCTGCACTTTGCCGACAAGGCAAAAGTACGACGTTGGTTTTCGCGCATGACAGATGCCTTTAAAAACCTGAATTATGCAGCCAGTGACAGCGAGTCACATCGGGAGAGCTGGCAGCAGGTTGAGTCTCTATTGCAAGAGGCCAGTAACACTGCCGACCCAGCCGCAACCACTAGCTGATATGAGTTGGCAGTCAGCGCTGGTAAACACTGGGTTAAGAATTGTAAAACGGCAACTGTCAAAAAAGGACTTCGCCGGCGCGCAGGTATTTTTTGACAAGATGAACACAGCGGCCAGCAAAGCGACCGTCCCATCAGGCTATGTGCTGGAACGAACCACTATCGCCGACGTAAGTTGTGTTTGGATAACACCGGAAACTACTGAACCCTCACGCTCGGTAGTGATGTATTTTCACGGCGGTGCTTTCATGTCTGGATCACCACAAACTCATTTGGACCCGGCATGGCGCTTATCTGAAAGTTCCGGCGCCAGGGTATTAATCGTGGATTACAAATTAGCGCCCGCCGCTATTTTCCCGTCTCAACTTAACGACGCTGTGGCCGTTTACCGCGCGTTGCTAAGCGACGGTTATCAATCACAGCAGATTGCTTTTGCCGGTGACTCCGCCGGTGGCAACATGACGCTGACGGTAATGTTGCTGTTACAACAAAAGCAATTACCACTACCGGCGGCCGGAGTGTGTTTTTCACCCTGGTTCGACCTGACACACAGTGGAGATTCGATCGTTGTAAATGCCAGGTCGGACCCGATGCTACCCGTTAATGTTCTGGTCAACGCCGCAGCAGTGTATGCGCAGGAGACGAACCCGGAGAACCCACTGGTGTCCCCCGTATTCGCCGACCTTGGCGGTTTCCCGCCGCTACTCATATATGTTGGCAGCAGCGAAATCCTGCTGGATGATGCAATACGTGTGGCGGAACTTGCCCGCACAGCGGGTGTGGAGGTGGTCTATCAGTCCTGGTACAAACAGCCACATGCCTTCGTTGGTATCGCCAAATTTATTCCCGAGGGCCGCAAAGCGTTGCAGCAGGCTGGCGAGTTTTTAAGCACCAGGCTAAATCCTTAAAGTCTGTTAGCGTCAACCTCCAGGCTCTGCAAATAGCGAGCATGCACCGCGTCAACCCAGCGCACGGCACAGCATTGCCGGGCAATACACATCAGACCGTACGCAAACGCTGAACCAATGCGCGGCACTCATCCCTTTCGAAAAAACGCGGCGTAGGATAGGTACTGCCTTCGGATAGAGCAGCATCTACCAGACCCTCTATATCCTGCTCCTTAATGACATCGGTGGTCCTGGGAATGCCGATCTGCTCATTCAGCGCCCACACCTTGTCGATCACTTTTTGAGCCAGTGCACTATCGGTTTCACCACTGGTACCGAGCCCGGCATAAATGGCGATCTCGCCCAGCTTTTTGCCAGAAACATCTTTTAGCATTTCCAGCACGTGCGGCAATACCATTGCATTGCCCAGACCATGTGGCACGCCGTAAAGGGCCCCCAGATTATGCGAAACCGCATGCACATAGCCGACCAGCGCATTGGTTATAGCCAGGCCACCGTAGAATGAAGCGAGGGACATCGCTTCTCGCGCAGCCAGATTACTGCCATCGCTGTAGGCAATCCCGAGATTATCAAATACCAACTTGGCTGCAGCCAGACCGTAATAGTTAGTGTCCTCAGTCTCCCAGGTGCCGATATAGGATTCGATAGCATGGGTCAACGCATCCATGCCGGTGGCAGCAGTGATATGAGGGGGCAACCCCTGCATTATCACCGGATCGAGTGCGGCCGCCTTGGGGATAATACGATTGTCTATCACGCCACTTTTCTGGTGGGTCTCATTGTCGGAAATAACCGCAATGAAAGTACCTTCAGAGCCGGTGCCAGCGGTGGTGGGAATAGCAAAGAAAGGCAGCGCTGGCAAAGCGCATTTGTTGACCCCGGCACAATCTACAGCCAGGCAATTGTTTCCGGCTGCCAGCGCAATGACTTTGGCCGCGTCGATGGACGAACCGCCGCCGAAGGCCAGCACGCTGTCACAACCAGAGTGTTGCAACATTGCGATACCATCATCGACCACCTTCTGGGTAGGATCAGGTAATACGCCATCATAAACCTGTGTTGCTACGCCGTGTTCAATAAGAGAGGCCAAAGTGGCATCCAATACTCCCAGCTCTACCAATGGCTTGTCGGTGACGATCAGTATATGACGCACACCGAACTGCGCTATAGCCTTGCATAGCTGCATGCTTGAGTCTGGCCCGACAAACAGCATAGGCTTGGGCTGCGGCTTGGTTATCATCCGCCCCATCAGAGACAGTCTCGCCCTGTAGAACATTTCTGTATAAAACGCTGGCATTGTATGCCCTCTCTTGTATCGAAGTTAGTGTCCGGCACTACAGCTTATAGATAAGTACTATTCAAACCCAGTGGAATTTTAGTGCCCAACTTCCAGCATTTAGCTATGTACCGTGATGTAACTTGTTTATCAACAACACGTAGCTGATAATCAGGCGCTTACTTACAAGGAACATCGCATGGCATTTAACACAGGATTTCTGTTTAGAACATTGCTGGCAGGATTTATCGCTGTGGCTTTACATGGCTGTGGTGGCGGTTCCGAGATCACCCATAGCTACGTGGATCCAGAGCTGGAAAAACTGGACCTGAAAGGTGTTCTGGTATTAGGCGTAACCCAGAAAAACTCTGCGCGAATTGAATTTGAAGACGCCTTTGCACAAGCGTTGGGTCGTCATGGCGTGCGTGCGATAGCCAGTCATACTCTGGTGCCAAAGCAAAAGGCATCGGCTGAGGAGATAATCGCCGCGGCAGCCGGCGCTAATGTCGATACAATTCTGGTGACACGCTATATCGGCGAGTCATCACAGGAAGTTTACCACCCCGGGACCGTCTATTATGGCGTGACACCTGCCTATGGCGGTGGCTATAACCGCGGCTTTGGTGGCTACTACGCCCATGCCTATGAAGTCGCCTACGAGCAACCGGTCTGGACCAACAATATCACTCACTCGTTAATTTCCGACCTGTACGCCGCAAAAACCAAACAACATCTCTGGCAGGCCGTATCTGAGACACTGCAGGCGGGCAGCACCAAGCAAGTGCGTGACGATGCGATTAAGGGCTTGATCAAAAATCTAAAAGACCAGGGCCTATTGCAGTAGTTCTATTCTTCCCGGGGGTTCGCGGCTTACTGCTGTGGATAACCCAACTGCTGTAATGCTGCGGCAATTTCGTCCAGGATGACAGGGTCATCAATAGTGGCAGGGACCTTCCAGGAAGCACCGTCTGCAATGCTGCGCATGGTGCCGCGCAATATTTTGCCGGAACGGGTCTTCGGCAAGCGGTCAACAACAACACAGAGTTTGAAAGCGGCAACCGGGCCGATCCTGTCGCGCATATGCTGGATAGTGTCTGCCACGATCTCCTGAGTGCTGCGGGTAACACCGTCATTAAGCACCAGCAGGCCCAGGGGTAGCTGCCCTTTCATCTGGTCAGCGATGCCAATAACGGCGCATTCGGCTACATCCTCATGGTCTGCCAGTACCTCCTCCATAGCGCCGGTGGAAAGACGGTGGCCGGCAACATTAATCACATCGTCGGTGCGCGACATAACAAATACATAGCCATTTTCATCGATATAGCCAGCGTCACCCGTTTCATAATAGCCGGGAAACCTGCTGAAATAGGCATCTACATAGCGATCTTCAGCATTCCAGAGGGTGGTGAAGGTACCTGGGGGCAATGGACTCTTGACCACCAGCGCGCCGATATCACCCGGCGCTACGGGTTTGCCGTTCTCATCCAGCGCCTGCACATCATATCCAGGTACCGCTCTGGCTGGAGAACCAGGGACTATAGGCAAAAGCTCTATACCCAGGCAGTTGGAACAAATTGGCCAGCCAGTTTCGGTTTGCCACCAGTGATCTATCACCGGCACCTGCAATTTTTCCTGCGCCCATTCCAAGGTATGGGGATCGCAGCGCTCGCCCGCCAGAAACAGGGCTTGCAACCCGGACAAATCATATTTTTGCAGATACTCACCCTGCGGATCTTCTTTTTTGATCGCACGAAATGCGGTAGGTGCGGTAAACATCACCTTGACGTTGTGCTCTGCAATGACGCGCCAGAACGCGCCGGGGTCTGGTGTACCTACTGGCTTTCCCTCATAGATGACGGTCGTATTGCCGCCAAACAACGGGCCGTAGACGATGTAAGAGTGTCCCACTACCCAGCCAACATCCGATGCAGCCCAGTAAACGTCCCCCGGCTCCACATTGTATATATTCTTCATGCTCCACTTTAGCGCCACAATACTGCCGCCCGTATCACGCACCACGCCTTTAGGCTGACCTGTGGTGCCCGACGTATAGAGTATGTACAGAGGATCATTAGCCTTGACCGGCACACAATCAGCGGGCTCTGCCGTGGCCATAGCCTGCGCCCAATCCAGGTCCCTACCCGCCACCATACTGGCGTCCTGCATCGGGCGATGCAGAATAATGCAGGTGCCTGGCTTGTGCTGTGCCAGCTCAATAGCATCGTCCAATAACGGCTTGTAGGCGATCACTCTGGAAGGCTCCACCCCGCAAGTCGCCGATACAA
>JBALVO010000098.1:0-14171 GCA_036961445.1 Halioglobus sp. | reverse complement strand
GACCACATCCGCCAGGCGCACATACCGACCCTCCGCCTTGGACACGATTTTCTGGGCAATCACCAACACATCTCCCGACTCCAATGCCAGTCCGTTGACGGCAAGGGAATCCAGAATCAGCCGCGCCAGGTCATCCCCTGGCTGTACCAGAGGAAAGCCATCAACAGCGATCAGTTCCAGTCGTACTGTCATTCAGCATTATCCAGCCCACTGATCTTGATCCCGGCGTGACAGCCGTACTGCTTGTTAATGGTTATAAGCACCGACGTCAGGGCCTCGGCTGCCGCGGCGTTATTTATCATGCCCGCATGAAAACCGCGCATACCGGCCGCTTCCACCAGGGTAATAACCTCTTGGCGGGCGACTTTTTTATTGCCGCTGACCAACACGTCGCATTCCACGCCCTTACCATCTTGCAGGTGCGCAGCCGCCACATTCTGGAACGCCGAAACGACGGCCACATCCTCCCCCAGCAGTTCCTGGGCTATCTGCCCTGCACTACCACCTGCGGGTAACTGCACTCGTGCGACCTTGGGTGGCACCAGAGGAACGGTCACATCGATGAGTATCTTGCCCTGTAAGCCCGGTTTGACCAGCTCCAGGGTACTGGCCTGGTGGCTAAAAGGCACAGTCAAGGTAACGATTTGGGCTGCCTGGGCTGCCGCCAAATTCTCCATCGCACGCACCGTAATTTCGGCTACGCCACGCTCTGCCATGATTTCATGCAAGTCGGCGACCGCTGCCTCGGCTTTTTCCAGGGTGCGTGAGCCAATGATGACTTCATATCCTGCCTGCGCCCAACGACGCGCCAAACCTGTCCCCAAATCTCCGGTGCCGCCCAAAATGGCAAGCACGGGTAAGCTTTCTGTTGTCATATATCCTGCTCCCATTGAAAGTGCGATGAAGCGCAGTACAGTATTTGCAACCGGCGCCGGTTTGTCTTGTGTTGTTATGAATCAGTGCACACCGGCAATTTCCAGCCTATTGGAATTGGGTTAGGATACACACAGCCCACGCATCTTATGTAAATCAAAGCCTTATCTCAAGGGTGGCGGTGGCTTACATACGCTTGGCCAGTTATCAGGCGCCAGGAGTCAAACTATATGAACAATCCGCTGGACTTTAGCGGCAAGGCAGTGATTGTCACCGGGGGAGGCAAAGGCATTGGTAGAGGCATCAGCGAATGCTTCCTCGCTGCGGGTGCCGATGTGCTCATTTGCGGCCGCTCAGCCCCGGATAGTCTGCCCAACCACAAAGGCCGGGAGGCTCTGTTTGTCACCTGTGATGTGCGCGACTATGCGCAGATCGAAACCTGTGTCGAATTCGCAGTCGCGCGTTTCGGCCGACTGGACATTCTTATCAATAACGCCGGTGGCGCGCCCTACGCAGAAGCTGCCACGGCCTCCCCACGTTTCTCAGAGGCCATTATCGCGCTCAACCTGATCGCTCCACTGAACTTCAGCCAGGTAGCCAACCGGGTCATGCAGCAACAGGATGCTGGCGGTAGTATTATCAATATCGCCAGCGTCAGCACTATCCGCCCCTCGCCTGGCACTGCCGCCTATGGCGCCGCAAAAGCGGGCCTGGTCAACCTGGGCAGTTCGCTGGCCGTGGAATGGGCCCCTAGAGTGCGGGTAAACGCCGTCATTGTCGGCCTGACTGCAACAGAGCAAGCTCACTTGCACTACGGTGATGAAGACGGGATTGCCGCAGTGGGAGCAACGATCCCCCTGGGGCGCATGGCGGTTCCTGAAGATATAGGCCAGGCGTGCCTGTTCCTGGGTTCCTCGATGGCCTCCTATGTCAGCGGTACCAGCTTCGCCGTGCACGGTGGCGGCGAGAAACCTGCTTTTCTCACTGCCGCCAATAGCGCAGAGAACGCTGCAAGCAGCGACTCGAACAACAGCGCACCTGACAGCAGGCAGTGATAGTCCGCAGCAGGAATCTCTCCCACGCCATACCCGGTATCAGTCAGTTTAGGGTCTCCCGGATTGTTGTCGGTGCAGCAGATCAGGGTATACTGATCAAAGCTGTTGCAAAACCATATAGAGTGCGCGGATAATATCGCGCGCAGCACCATAACAAACCCCACCAGAGGCCGAATGCTCAACGTCCAAGCAAAGCCCAGCACACTTTCCGCCACCTTGGAATTGGAAGACAACGTGCGGCTTGCGGGTGACCTATCTGCCTTACTTGATGGCAGCTTGCAGCTGAGTTCAGCCCGCTTACTCAAGGGCCTGCCGGGTGGCGGTAAAGTCACCATCAGGCCAGGGACCGCGGCCGAGTTATCGATTTCCTCAGAAGAAGCCGACGCCGACCCGCTGAATCCTGTTGCGGTGAACATTGCGAACATATCCGGTGACCGTGTCACCCTGAAATTTGCCGATGCGGACTCCACTGCCGCACAGCGTTGCCGCGCAACCATAGCCGGCGGTTTTAGCACCCCCAGCGCACCCCCCATTACAGCCGCTACTGCCCAATTCACTGTATTGCTGGAAACCCTGCAACAGCAAAGCCTGCATCAACTGGAGCAATTGTTACAGGGGTTTTTCGATGACCTGACGGGTTATATGCTGGATCTATCTTCGCGCATCAAGCGACCCAAATCTGGCCAAAATCTGCACTATGAGGCCTCGGTAATTGTGCGGCGCAAAGGCCGCAGGATCATCCGCGATATGGTGCAGCAAACCTCCGCTTACTATCATGAGCTTACCCCGGAACAAGCAGACGACCAGTTGTGGCAACACAATATCGAAGACGCTGACGCTCTGGATCTCATTGACATACAGGATTTTGAAGACTTTCTTGCCATTGATCGCATGATCACCCTGGGCGAAGACCTATACAAAGTAGCCCTGGAAGCGCTGGTGCTAAGGCTGGGCACGCTAATCGACATGGACCCCAACAAGGTCAGATTACCAGTGCATGTACGCCAGTTATGTCGTGTCTTTCAACGGGCATTGGAATCACAAAACATGCCCAAGGAAGTGCTCCCGCATGTTTTCGACTATTTCGCCAAGCACTTCATCCGCGAACTGGAAGACTATTATCGTGACTTGAATACCCTTCTGGCAGATGGCGGCGTGCGCCCGGATGTGGAACAGCAAATAAGAAGCCAGGGGTCATTGCTGAAAAACGCCAGCGCTGCAAATAAAGTCCGGCGCAAGAAAGCTTCCCCTGCAACAGACTCACCGGCCACCGATCCGGCGCTAAACCAGACTGTGCCACTGGCATCGGACGGCCCCAACCTCGATCAGGCGCACCAGCAGCTGGGCAAGCAACTGACCGAGGCGATTGGGCACTTTAGTCCGGCGAATCTGTACCGCTCGGTCATCGATGCGCTTAACTTCAAACGTGAGGCGGAAGGGCTCGCCGATGGCTCAGCACTGGCCAGCGGTGTACCACTAAGTGGCACCTGGGACGGCGCAACCGTGGCCAGTACGGAGATAGATCAGCAAAGCCTGGCCAGTGCAGATGCCATAGTAAAGGCTCTTGGCGCCTTGCAGCGTGATTCACAAGTGCGGTCCGACGTGCAGCAAAGTGACTCACTGCGTGAGTATCTGGCCAGTAACAAAGAACAAATCGGTGGCCTGCGCAACACCAGCGGCCTCACCGCTGATAGCCTCAACCAACTCGATATGGTCGACAACCTGTTCGGCACCATAAAATCGCAACTGGATGTAACGTCAGAACTGAAACCAGCGCTGGGCAATTTGCAGATCCCACTGGCCAAACTGGCCCTGCTGGACCCTCGCTTTTTTGCAGATCGCAGTCATGCTGCACGCACGGTCGTAGACAAGCTGTCACATTTGGCCACTTCAGCTAATTTCCCCAATAAAGCGCTGGAAGGCCGGATCAACCAGATCGTCGACGACATCACCGCGGATTATGAGCATGACAGCGCTGTATTTGATGCGGCAATGTTGAAGATCGACAAGCTTGTCGGACAACAGGAACGCGCACTATCGCGCAATATCGAGCGCGTAGTACGTACCCAGGAAGGCCAGGAAAAGCTGCAGAAAGCCCGACAGGCAGTTGCCAAAGAAATAAGTACCAGAATCAAGCCACCCGCTGCGCCAAAAGTACTGGTGGACCTGGTAGAGAGCGGCTGGCGGGATCTACTGGTGTTAACACATATCAAGGAAGGCCCGGACAGTAATACCTGGGCGGAACACATCAAAACCCTTGACTTGCTCTGCATGTGGCTGAACGAACAACAACAGGGCGATGTCGATGAAGACCTGATTATGCAGCGCGGGCTTGAAGCTGAGCCGCTGATAGGCTTGATCGGCCAGCAGATTACCAACGCAATGCCAACCAATATTTCTCATGAAGCAGTGCTGGAGGAATTACGAGACATTCTGGCCGGCAACCTGGATGTGGATAGCGCCGATGTCAGCGACAAGATGGCCGATGTACAACCAGAACCGGCGGAGGTGCGAGCAAAGATAGAAGACCTTCCGCGGCTGCGACGTTGGGTCAATCGCGTTGAACAACTGGAGAAAGACAGCTGGTTGGCTTTTCGCGACAAAGACGGCAAAAAACGGCGCATGCAACTGGCGTGGATCAGCGAGTCCAAAAACCGCTTTATATTTGTCAATGAACGCGGCCAGAAAATTGCCGACCTGAGTGCGATAAAACTCGCCAGGCAACTCAGCCGTGGTGTAAAACCGCCAGCGCCAGCCGACAAGCTCTCTGTAGTCGACCAGAGCATGTACCACACACTGGAACATGTGCAGAAAACATTGAGCTTCACACGCAATCACGACTCGTTGACCAAGCTTATTAATCGAGACACTTTTCTGGATCAGATGTCCAGGGCCTTGCGCCACACGCAACTTAAACATTCCCAACACGCTGTATTGTATCTGGACATAGACCAATTCAGTCTGGTCAATGAAGTTTATGACCAGGTTAACGGTGACCAGGTACTGCTTGAATTCGCAAAATTACTGGCACAATTGCACGGTAAAAAATCCTCATCAGCCAGAATTAGTGGCGATGAATTCGCGATTTTACTACTTGATCGAACCATCGAGCAGGCGCTTCAGATCGCTGAAAAAATCCGTGGTGATATTGCAGCCAGCAGCGTCGATATTGACGGTGAAAACGTCACCTTTACCGTGTCTATAGGGGTAGCGGCAATCATCGAGCACAGTCCCGCGGTAGAAGATGTGCTCAACGCCGCTCGTGCGGCGATGGGCCTGGCGAAGGAGCAGGGCCGCAACCGGGTTGTCCCCTACGAAGAAGAACAAGCCAGGAACGTCACTTACAAACAGGAAAAAACCCGGTCCCGACAGGACCTGGAAAAAGCGCTGGCAACCGAGCGCTTCGTTTTACGGGCGCAGCCCATCGTGCAAACAGCAGTCAATGGCACCGGTGACACCACCTTACACTTTGAACTGTTGTTAGGTTTGTTAAACAAAGACGGTTCACTGACCTCACCAGAGGAATTTATCCAATCGGCAGAACGCTATGGCTTTATGGGCCTGGTCGATCGCTGGGTCGTGCGAGAGGCGTTCAACTGGATCAGTCAACTGATGGATGCGCAAAAGGTCATACCAAATTTGGCCATCAACCTGTCTGGCAGCAGCGTTACCGATGATAAATTTATGGAGTACCTGCTGGAACAGATATCCGAGTTTGGCGTGGGCACCAATCGCCTGTGTTTTGAAATAACGGAAACAGGCACCATTTCCAACCTGGTCAAAGCGGCGGATTTTGTGCGTGCGTTTCGCAATATCGGCTGTAAATTTTCCATCGATGACTTTGGCACTGGCCTGGCCAGCCACAACTACCTGCGGGAGTTACCTGTAGACTACGTCAAGATTGACGGCAGCTTCGTCACAGGTATCCACAAAAACCGCAGCGACTATGCCATGGCGCGGTCTATCAACGACCTGGCGCATTTTCTAGGGCAGGAAACCATTGCCGAATCAGTGGAGAACGATGAGATCATCGCGAAACTTGAGGAGATAGGCGTTGATTACCTGCAGGGCTGGGGAATTGGCAAGCCCAAACTACTGGCCGAGGTCGCTGAGGCCCTCTTAAGTATTGAAAAATGATCGCAGCGACTCGATCATGAAACCCCTCGGGGTAGAGGGTGACTACGATCGACTGGTCGGCCTGATCTACGAAGGAACTTTAGAAGATCAGCCCTGGCAAACCGCCCTCCCCGCACTGAGAGAGGCGTTGGATGCTCAGGTGGTATCACTGGTTCTGCGTCCCCCTTCCGCTCATGACCAGGGCGTTATACTCAACTGCATACGACCCGGGCCTGATCGAGCGGAATCCCAGGGGCCACTGGCGGACCCCGGTGATTGGGAAGTCAGCGCCTACCGTGAGGAGTTTTTTGCACTTGACCCGTTCGTCAATTTACCCCTGGATAAAGTCATCGCTCTTGAAGATATCCTTGACGACCAGGAGCTAATGACCTCGGATTACTACCTGCACTATCTGCAGCCGATCAACCTGTTCCGCATCCTGGGTGTGGATACTGCCGAGCCTGGCGGCATGATGGCGCGGTTACGCTTTTCCCGCCAACACACTGAATCTGCCTTTACTCCACAGGACCGGGATCTTCTGGCACTGATCACTCCGCACCTGCGACGCGCCATCCAGATCTACGCCAAACTCAATCGTATGACGTCGGAACGCGATGTTTACGCCGGTGCGGTAAACCAACTTTCAGTAGCCACGATCATTCTCGATGAACAGGGTCGCCTGCTAAACAGTAACGCTGTGGCCAAGGCACTGCTGGCGCAGAAGGGTGGTCTGAGCCTGCGCGATGAGCACCTATATATTGAAGGCCGGGACATCAACAAGGAGCTACAACAGGCTCTGGACATCATAATAAAGGCGCAGCAAAGCGGTGCGACATCAGTGGTACGAGCACTACGTGTGCCGCGTCCTGCGTGCCGCTCCGACCTGGGGCTGGTCATCCGTCCAGTGCCGGCCTCACAGTGGAGCGAGGGTCAATCAAGCCCTTGCGCAGCCGTCTTCATCAGCGATCCCGACCTGGAGGAATCGGCTTCACAGCAGGTTATCGGAGATCTGTTCGAACTGACTCCAGCAGAAGCCAAATTGGCCATCTTGCTGGCGCGGGGATTGAGTCTGGCGCAGGCATCTGCGGCACAAAACATCTCACAGCACACCGTTCGCGCACAGCTCAAGTCGATATTTGCCAAAACCGGCGTATCGCGCCAGGCCGAATTGGTGCGCCTGGTGCTAAAGAGCGCTGCATTCCTGGGCTAACGCTCAACCCAGTTGACCTGGATCAACGCCGCCTCACCCACATCTTGTTATCTTCCTTCCTTAACGGTTAACAAGCTGTACACGATATGAATAGCATTCCACAAGACCTGGTGACCAGTACCAGCATTCCCCCCGAGCACAAAAAGGACATGGAGCTTGCGGCAAAGTATGCCAGCCAGGGGCCACGTTACACCTCCTACCCTACCGCGCCTCAATTTCGCCAGGATTTTCCTGTGGATCAGTACCGCGCATGGCAAGATACTGATGGCGACCACAAGCGAGCGCCGCTGTCGTTGTACCTGCACCTGCCTTTCTGCAACGATATTTGCTACTACTGCGCCTGTAATAAAATCGTCACGCGAGAGAAAGGCGCCGCGCGCCAATACCTGCAACGCCTGGAGAAGGAAATCCAGATGCAATCACAGCTACTGGGAGATACGCGTCCTATAACCCAGATGCACTGGGGCGGCGGCACACCGACTTACCTGGACAATGCTGAAATCACTGAACTGATGCATATGCTGGCCAGCAATTTTCGCCTGCTGGACAAGGGTTATCGCGAGTACTCCATTGAGATCGACCCCCGGACCATCGAGACCAGCACGATTGCGCTGCTCAAAGGCATCGGCTTCAACCGTATAAGCCTTGGCATACAGGACTTTGACCCGCTGGTACAAAAAGCGGTGAATCGAGTGCAACCGTATAAGGAGGTCGCCCCACTGGTTGACAGTATTCGCTCCCATGGCTTTCGCTCCCTGAGCTTCGACCTGATATATGGCCTGCCGCATCAGGACCGCTACACCATGGACGAAACGCTGCGCAAAGTGATTGCGCTGCGACCCGACCGTATAGCCTGTTACAACTATGCCCATCTGCCAGAGCGGTTCAGTAGTCAGCGCGCCATCGACCGCCTGACGCTGCCTGAACCAGAAGAAAAGCTACTGCTGCAACAAATGATTACCCATACGCTGCAAAGTGCGGGTTACTTGCATATAGGCATGGACCACTACGTTTTGCCGGAGGACGAGCTCGCCAGAGCTCAGCGCGAGGGTCGCCTGCAGCGGAACTTCCAGGGCTACTCACTGCATATGGCAGATGATCTACTGGGGCTGGGCGTTTCGGCGATTAGCCAGATTGGGGATTTTTACTTACAGAATGAGCGTGAACTCGACAGCTATTATAAGATGATAGATCAGAGTCAACTGCCTCTGACTCGCGGTTGCAAGGTGACCACAGAGGACAAGCTCAGGCGCCATATCATCATGACCCTGATCTCGGAACTTAAGTTGGACATCGGTGAATGCAATCGTCAATTCGGCATAGACTTCTCGACTCAATTCAATAAGGAACTGGAGTCTCTGCGCAAAATGGAGGCGGATGACCTGCTTAGCATCACTGATCGCGAACTCATCGTTACTCACCGAGGCCGCCCGTTCCTGCGCAATATCTGTATGCCCTTTGATGCCTACCTAAAGTCCCATCAGGGCGACGAATCGCCACCAAATTTTTCTGCAACACTTTGATATGTCGTGAAAAACAGATTTCAGCCCCAAGCAATATTGGACTATAATGCGGGATAGTTAACGGCTTGGAAGCGGATATGACGATTCATCTTACGGATGCTGATGGTAGCGCAGTGCTCAAGCCTTGCGTTCACGACTATCAAGTTAATTGCAGTAATTGCAGGCTCAACAGCGTCTGCCTGCCGCTGGCATTGGAAGGCGATGACATCCAGCAGCTCGATGACATCATCCAGCGCAGCAAACCCCTGCAAAAATCCCAGCACCTGTATCGCGAAGGCGATCACTTCCAATCCGTTTACGCCGTGAGATCTGGCACTATGAAGGCTTATAAGACGACAGATGACGGACGGGAGCAGGTAACCGGCTTCTTTTTCCCGGGTGAAATACTGGGCATGGACGGCATTAGCAATAACTCCCATGCCTCTTCTGCAAAGGCGCTTGAAACCGCAGCAGTGTGTGAAATCCCTTTCTCCTCTCTGGAGAAACTGAGTTCCATGATGCCCAACCTGCAACGTCACTTCTTTCAATTGATGAGTCGTGAAATCACCGAAGACCAGCAACTTATCACCCTGTTAAGCAAAAACTCAGCCGATGAGCGCGTCGGGGCGCTGATGCTCAGCATTTCCTCCCGCAATGCCAGGCGCCAACTAAGCGCCACGCAATTTCGTCTGCCAATGTCACGCGTCGATATCGGCAATTACCTCGGACTGACAGTAGAAACCGTTAGCCGCGTATTCAGCCGAATGCAGAAAATGGAAATTTTACGGGTCGAGAATAAAGAGATAGAAATACTGGACCCTAGTGGCTTGAAAAACATGGCCAACCTGAGAAACTGAGAAACTGACTATATGCTGCATTTGCGGCGGCTGTTTCCCTTGATTAAAATCAACACTATTGACTCTGGAAAATCCAGAACGCGTTTGCAAAATAAATGTAGTAGCTTCGGGGAGAGCACAACCTAATGATTCAACATACCTTTGGCTTATTGGCCAGGCCCAGCGCCCAATGGCGAATTATCGCCGATCTACCAGAGAGTTCATTCAAGACCCTGGTGCTGTATCCCTGCTTTATGGCGATATTGCCAGCCGTGGCCTGGTACTACGGGACCAGCCAGGTGGGCTGGACAGTTGGGGATCATGGGGAAGCCATCAAACTGACGACCGCCAGCGCACGGCAGATCTGCATACTGTTCTACATGACCATGGTCGCTTGCGTCGCTGTGATCGGTTTCTTTATACATTGGATGGCAGAAACCTATGGCGCTAAATCCACACTTACCAAGGGTATTGTTATAGCGGGGCTTACTGCAACTCCGCTATTCATCGCCGGGTTATCAGGGTTCTCTCCATTGCTCTGGTTGGATCTTCTGGTCGGTGTTGCTGCGGTAAGTTGGTCGGTATACCTGATGTATCTGGGAATTCCTATTGTGATGAACATCCCTGAAGAGCGCGGTTTTTTGTTCTCCAGTGCGGTCCTGGCCATCGCCATGGTCATCCTGATCTGCCTGATGGTCGGATCGGTCATCCTGTGGGACTTTGGCGCAGCCCCGGCATTTACCGATTAACCAGCTCAACTGTAACTGGACGGGTTAATCGAATTTAGAATCTTTAATTGGAAATGAACCATGAGCGAGCTTAACTCTGCACTGGAACACCCGACTTATAACTACAAAGTGGTGCGCCAGTTTGCTGTAATGACCGTAGTCTGGGGTATCGTCGGCATGCTGGTGGGCGTACTTATTGCCGCCCAGCTGGCCTGGCCCGCATTGAACTTCGACCTGCCCTGGCTGCACTTTGGTCGCTTGCGCCCACTGCACACCAACGCAGTAATCTTTGCGTTTGGCGGCTCGGGATTGTTTGCCACCTCATATTACATAGTGCAGCGCACCTGCCAGACACGATTAATTTCCGACAAATTGGCCGCCTTGACATTCTGGGGCTGGCAGTTGGTCATTGTAGCGGCAGCTGTCACCCTGCCACTGGGCTTGTCTACCGCCAAGGAATACGCGGAGCTGGAATGGCCCATCGACATACTGATCACGGTGGTCTGGGTGCTTTACGCCATCGTGTTCTTCGGCACTATTGTCAAGCGCAAGACGTCGCACATCTATGTGGCCAACTGGTTCCTGGGTTCATTTATTATTGCTGTGGCGATATTGCACATTATAAACAGCCTCGCGATTCCGGTTGGCATGTTCAAGTCCTACTCAATCTACGCCGGCACGGTAGATGCCATGGTGCAATGGTGGTATGGCCACAATGCGGTGGGTTTCTTTCTGACCGCTGGTTTCCTGGGCATGATGTATTACTTTGTGCCGAAACAAGCCGGGCGCCCGGTTTACTCCTATCGCCTGAGTATTGTGCATTTCTGGTCATTGGTAGCGGTATATATATGGGCCGGACCTCACCACCTGCACTACACTGCCCTACCGGACTGGGCACAAAGCCTGGGCATGGCAATGTCCCTCATCCTGCTGGCTCCTTCCTGGGGTGGCATGATCAATGGCATGATGACCCTCTCAGGGGCCTGGGACAAACTGCGTACTGACCCCATCCTGCGTTTTTTAGTGGTCAGCCTGTCGTTCTACGGCATGTCCACTTTTGAAGGCCCAATGATGTCCATCAAGACGGTGAACTCGCTGTCTCACTATACCGATTGGACTATTGGTCACGTGCACTCCGGAGCGCTGGGCTGGGTTGCAATGATTACCATCGGTTCGCTGTATCACCTGTTCCCCATCCTCTTTGCCAAGGAAAGAATGTACAGCATCGACCTGATCAATACGCACTTCTGGATGTCCACCATTGGCACTGTGCTCTACATTACCTCTATGTGGGTCAACGGTATTCTGCAGGGCCTGATGTGGCGTGCCTATAACCAGGACGGAACCCTGACTTACACCTTTGTAGAGTCGGTAGCCGCTAGCTATCCAGGGTATGTGGTGCGCGTTCTGGGTGGTGCAATATTCTTCGCCGGTATGCTGATAATGGCCTACAACGTATATATGACCAGCCGGAAAGATGTTGAACCACAGGCGGCCCCGGCTGCAGCAAGCGCGGCGTAAGGAGCAGACCATGAAACATGAAGTCGTTGAAAAAAATGTTGGCCTGATGATCATCCTGACCATCGTCGCGCTTAGCTTTGGTACCCTGGTAGAACTGGTGCCGCTGATGTTTTCCAAAGAGGTTAACGAACCCATCGCCGGACTTAAACCACTTCCCGCCCTGGAACTTGAGGGCCGCGATATCTATATCCGCGAAGGCTGTAATACCTGTCACTCGCAGATGATCCGCCCATTGCGTGCGGAGACCGAACGTTATGGTCATTACTCTGTCGCGGGGGAATTTGTCTACAATCACCCATTTTTATGGGGTTCCAAACGCACTGGCCCAGACCTGGCACGCGTTGGCAAGCGTTACAGTGATGACTGGCATCGCGCTCACTTGAACAATCCCAGAGACGTTGTACCCGAATCTAATATGCCCGGTTTCCCCTGGTTGTTTGACGCGGACATCAACCCCGAGAAAACCGGCCGTAAAATGACAGGGCTGCGCAAGGTTGGCGTGCCGTATACCGATGAAGATATCGCCGGTGCTGGCGCTGCCGTCGCCGGCAAGAAAGAAATAGACGCTCTTGTTGCCTACCTGCAACAACTGGGCATCCTGTTGCAATCGAGGCGCTAGCTAGACATGGATATCAACGACCTGAGAGGACTCAGCACCGCTTTCCTGATGCTCACATTCATCGGCCTGTGTTTCTGGGCCTATAACAGCAAGCGTAAAAAGACTTTTGATGAAGCCGCCAACTTGCCATTCGCAGATGCAGATGCAGAGCTGAATCAACGCACCGTGCAGGAGGAAGTAAAGAATGACTAATTTCTGGAGCATGTGGATTATTGTTCTCACCACGGTGACCATCGTAGGGCTTACATGGATCCTGTTTGCCAATCGCAAACGCGAGCAGCAACCGGGAGACAAAACCACCGGACACGAATACGACGGCATTGAGGAATTGGACAACCCGCTGCCAGCCTGGTGGTTTTATATGTTCGTATTGACCATTGTATGGGCCATCGGCTACCTGATTATCTATCCTGGCATGGGCAATTATCCCGGCGTGCTTGGATGGACGCAGATTGGGCAACACGACAGAGAGGTCACAGCGGCCGATGATAAATTCCGCGCGATGCGCGATCGCTATCTGGCACTATCGGTGGAGGAAATTGCTGCAGACCCGGCGGTACGCAAAATGGGTATGCGCATGTTCGGTAATAACTGCGCGCAGTGCCACGGCGGCGATGCTAAAGGCAGCTATGGCTTTCCCAATTTGAGTGATGACGACTGGATATACGGTGGCGATCCCGACACGATAAAGGCCACGCTAGTCAACGGCCGCCAGGCCGCGATGCCAGCCTGGGGGAGCATACTGGGCGACCAGGGTGTTGCCGAAGTCACCGCATATGTGTTGGATCTCAATGGGCGCAGCGCCGATTCGAAGCTGGTCACAGCCGGCGAGACCCATTTCAAGACTTATTGTTCAGCCTGCCACGGCATGGATGGCACTGGTAACCCCGCTTTAGGTGCCCCCAATCTGGCCAACGGTATCTGGCTTTATGGCGGCAACACTGAGCAGATCAGTCACAGTATACGGGCAGGACGTAATGGCGTGATGCCCGCGTTCGAGGACACGCTCAGTGAAGACAAAATCCACATACTGACCGCGTATATCTATGGGCTGAATCAGTAGCAAGCGGCATTTTTTTGACATAAAACCGGGAGGCCAGGGAAGGCCCCTGCAAATGCAAGCTCGCTTCAAAACAATCACGGTGCAAGACCATGGCTGACCCGGATCTGATTGATCTTCAGGAAGTTGCGCCTACCGAAGTCGGGGAAATCGACCTCTACCAGCGTCGCGAGAAAATCTATACGCGAAAAATAGAGGGTTTTTACCAGCGTATTCGCCTTTACACAGGATGGCCGCTGCTGTTGGGCTATTTCCTATTGCCATGGTTAAACTGGGATGGCAGACAAGCCGTTCTATTTGACTTGCCCGAGCGTAAATTCCATATTCTCGGCCTTACGTTCTGGCCACAAGATTTCCCCATGTTGGCCTTCCTGCTAATTATCGCTGCCTTCGCTCTATTCGCCGTCACCACCTTCGCTGGACGCATCTGGTGCGGTTACACCTGTCCGCAGACTGTGTGGACCAGTGTATTTATGTGGATTGAGCAAAAAACCGAGGGCAGCCGCAACCAACGTATCAAGCTCGACAAAACATCCTGGTCGTTGGAAAAACTATCACGCAAAATTGCCAAGCACGGCTCATGGCTGTTCGTGGGCTTCGCCACGGGTATGACCTTCGTTGGCTATTTTTATCCGATAAAAGAACTGGTTT
>JBALVO010000097.1:0-14234 GCA_036961445.1 Halioglobus sp. | reverse complement strand
TTTCCGGCCAATTTAGCCTGTTGCAACAGCTCCTCCTGGAAGCGCGAGTCCGCGATATTAAGCAGTCGGGCTATCACAACTTTCTCGCGCTGGCCACGCAGCATGGCTATACCATATTCGGTAATGACCATGTCGCGCAGGTGGGCGGGAATCGTGGTGTGACCATAGTTCCAGACAATATTCGATGAGACTGCCTCGCCTTTGGTCCGGGTGCTGCGGCACATCAATATCGAACGCGCGTCATCCAGGGCATGCGCCATGGCGACAAAATTGTATTGCCCGCCAACGCCACTTATTTTGTGCCCATTCTCCAGACCATCTGAACAGGCGGCTCCCAACAACGACACCATTACTGTGGTGTTGATAAAACGCGCTTTCAGGCGTTGCAACCTGGCTATTTCCTCACACCCGTAGAGCTGGTTCACATAGGCGATATCGGTCATGCAGATTTTCTTTGCTTCGACTTCCGTCATACTGCGCAACTGCTGGTACATGGCCTGCGGTCCAAGGAAAAAACCGGCGTGCAAGACGATGCCGCCCCTGAGTGAATCACCCAGGCAATGCTGCTCTATCAGCGCAGTTGCTTCGATATTGCCAAGGTCGGCTTGAATTTGGGTGCCGTCTTCACATAACAGCAGGCCATTTTTCAGCGTAATCGAATCACGAAATATTCCGAATTTTTGCAAGAAATCTATATCTGGCTGCTCCAGTACACTGGAGATTACGCCTTCGTCCAGCAGCGTCTTAAGAGTATCCGGAGTAATGTCGGCATCGATTTTATGGTCATTAATCAGACGTTGCAGAGCCACATGATCATATACCGCGCGTTTGAGTATGCCGTGGTTGTAGAGGTGACGGAAGCCGTCGGCGAACATTTCTGTTGAGCCATACAAACCCTTTTCAAAGGGTTCTGTTCCCCCGACTTCATCGATAATACCACCGAAATTGTCCAGTGTTCCCATTGCCGATAATATGGCTTTGTAGCTGCTGTTTTGCTCTTGGCGGAGAATGCAGCCATAAGTAATGGCATCACCCAGCGAGCCAATGCCTATCTGCAGCGTACCGCCGTCAGGCAGTATGCTGCTGGCGTTTAAGCCAATCATATAGTCAGTAGTGTCTACCGGGGGTGAGGGCGGTCCGAGCAGGGTGTGATTATATTTTGCATTATCCAGGATAAAGTCGTAAGTCTCTGGCGGTACAATTGCGTCGTTGTACATGAAAGGCAATTCGTCGTTAACCTGGCCAATGATCGCGACGTTTTTGCCCTCATCCTTCAGTTTTTGTAAGCGTGGCAGGATATCCAGTGCATAGGCATCACCGCTCATGCTGTACATGAGTTTGCCGTCTATGACCTGTTTGCAGGTCATCTGGCTAAAAACATTACAGCCCTGTTCAACCATGTCGCGCAGCCAATGGGTGAAGTTACTATAAACGTAGTTTTGCTGGGCATGGCGGTTGTTGAGGAAGGTTCCGGCCTGCAGGAACACTTCTACGACTTCGACATTTTCAGGCAGTTTTCCCTGCATGTAGGGCTGGACGTAGTCGAGTTCGGGAAGGTTCCCAAATACCCTTTCCACAAAGGGTTCCAGAAAGCGCTTTTCCAAATCGCTGCTACCCCTGGGCCGACTGAAGGAAACGCCGGTAATCATTGTCAATTGAATACTGGGGTCGGCGAGGGCTCTTTTGTACAGTTCATTGAATATATAAGCGGGCCTGCCGAAACCACCGGCAATAACGATTTTTTTGCCAACTTTTTGCAACAGCGCATCAATGCACTGCTCGAGGTCGCTAAAGTGTGAAGGTTGCTCAGCTGTCATTCTTGTTGGTCTCCGAATCTCAGGCGGCCAGGAGGTCAGAGAAGCCATGGCTTGTCCCGATTCTGCCTGGTTGGTTGTAGTGTATATATAGCATCCGAGCGGCCAACTTGCCATAATTTGGCCTGTTTACAAGCAGATTTTTACATTGTCACTGGCGATTTTCCTGTGACTCATCTAGTCTCACCCTGTGGGTATGGTTATCATCACCTTCGCTGGATCATGAGGAGAGTGCACCGATGTCGGAACAAAATATGAAGAATGTTCGTCGCCTGCTCGAAGAGGTGTGGACGCAAGGTAACCTGGCTTTACTGCCGGAAGTGATGGCACACGACTCTTTGTGTTATCCCATGCCGCAATTCGATGCAGTGCGCGGATGCGACGAATACATGGCTTTTATCGCCGTCTATAAAGGAACATTTCTCGATATGAGCTTCAAAATTGAGGATCAGTTCGCTGCGGGGGATAAAGTGGCAACCCGCTGGGTTACCCATGTGACGGACCCATCCGGGGAAGTTGAGCAGCAGTCAGCAGTCGGCGAGCAACTCTCGATCGATGGCATCACTATCACGCATCACAATAGTGAGGGAAAGATTGTAGCGGAATGGGCTACCTGGGATACACAAAGTCTATTGCAATCAGCTGAGGCCCCGCGAATTTTTGAACAGCTGTCGATTGGCGTTTGAGCAAGGGCACCCGCAGCTCACAAGGGTTTCCACTGTGGTTTGCGCCCTTCACTGAAGGCAGCCATCATTTCTTCTATGCACCCGGTGTAGAAACCGAGTATCTGTGTGCGGTTTTCGATTTCCATTGCGTGGCGTAAACTGGGTGCATTCATATTACTCCAGAAGCCTTTTTTGGTCATCCATACGCCGTATTCGGAGTTCGAAACAATAGCCGTAGCGTACTCAACAGCTTTTTCACGCAGTAATTTCGGCTCTACCAGCGCGTTCAGTAAACCCAGTTCGTCGGCTTCTTCCGCAGCGAAAATTCGTCCAGTCAGCATCAGGTCCATTGCTTTGGTTGGTGCAATAAGTCGCGGCAGAAAATAGCTCACGCCAATATCACAAGATGACAAACCGGTTTTGATGAAGACTGAGCCCAGTGTGGCATCTGTTGCCGCGATACGTAAATCACAAGCGAGGGCGAAGGCAAGGCCCCCTCCGACGGCCGCGCCGTTAATCGCCGCTATAACCGGTTTATCACACTCGTGAATAGCCAATGCAGCTTGTGCAATTCGCTCCTGGTATTTGTAGATAAAGCCCAATTGACTCATCCCTTCGGTGCCTACAACAGTTCCGGGTCCGGACTTTGTGCTTAAGTCGGCACCGGCACAAAATCCCCTGCCGGCGCCCGTCAGGATGACGGCCCTTACATCGCGGTCGTGCTCAGCCTGCTTGCAGGCATCAATAATACCCTCGATCATCTCCGGTGAGATTGCATTCATTACCTCGGGGCGATTGAGTGTTATTTCCAATATATTCTCGCCGATTTTTTCCAGTACGACATGTGCCATGGTGTTCTCCTTTATCGTGTGATGCCTACAGCGCCGCTGGTGTATAGTCGCAACGATTATCTACTAGCGCGGGACTGCTCTTCCAGTAGGGTGATCACTGCCGGGCGATCAGACAGTACCAACAGTAGCGCGAGGTCCCCGGGTTGGATCAATTCCAGCGCACGTTGTGTTCCGGCAATGGGGTTTTCGCACAGGCTCAGCTGCGCCGGCGTCAGTCCAAGATGTAGACAATGATCGCGTATCACAGCGCTCACCTCGCCACTGCCGCGTCCTCGCAAGTAGTCGGGTAGCTCAGCTATGATCACATGGTCCGGCGACAGGTCAAAAGCGCCCTCGGTAAGTCCTCGAATCTCTGCGTCGCTGCGGTCACCGGCATGGCCCAGCATTAAAATACGATGCTGTGCAGGCAGCATCTTCATGGTGGCGGCAACAGCAGCTACGCTGTGTGGGTTGTGGGCAAAATCAACGAATAGTCTGGCATCATTGACCACAAATTCATTGCAGCGGCCGGGGTTGTCCTCGGGGCTACTGTGGAACCCGGTAAAGCCCTCGCGCACGTGGTCCAGGCTCAGGCCAAAAGTGAGGCACAAACACATCACTGCCAATGCGTTGTGTATGTTGTAAACGGCCGCGCCGCCCATGGTGATTGGCATATCAGCCGCGGGCATTACCGCTTGTGATAGCCTGCCGTCGAAAAACCACAGGTCTCCATCTTCCAGCCAGCCACAGGGTAAGCCGCTGGCGAGGGCTTTGCTGATACAGGAATGGTTTTTATCCAGGCTATACCAGCAGATGGTTTTCCCATTCTCGGCCACTTCCAGTGCGAGCTTGTCGGCGTGTTTTACCAGCCCCTCATCATCGGCATTGAGCACCAATACGCCACCCTGCGCCAGTGTGCGGAACACGGAAAACTTGGCTTCTGTCAACGCTTGTACTGTATTGATACCGTATTGCCCCAGGTGATCCTCGGCAACATTGGTGACCAATGCCGCCTGCGCCTGATGCAGGGCCAGCCCACGTCGCAAAATTCCGCCGCGGGCCACTTCCAGGAACGCTACTTCGGTACGTTTGTCGCGCAAAAGCATGCGAGCGCCGCCAGGTCCGGAATAATCGCCCTCATCCAGAATATCATCCCCGACGCGGACGAAATCGGTGGAGGTAATTCCGGCGACCTTATTGGCAGCCCTGGCAACTGCGGCGGCCAGACGCACGCAGGTTGATTTGCCGTTGGTTCCGGTAATCATTGCCACGGGAATGTCGTGTAATTGCGCCCAGTTAATCTGCTCGGGACGCGGTAGCGCGTTAACGGACCAGGTTTGGGATCCGCAACCGTGGCCCAGAGACACGTCATCGTCATCGGAAATAAAATCCACCCCATGTGCCGCGGCAGCCTGCTGCAGTTTGATCAGCCCGGCATTCGCCTCGCTATGCATGACGCCCGTGATGGCCGTGACCATCTGCGGCAGCGGCTCACTGGGTAGGCCCAGTAATTCACAGGCGGTATAGTGCCAGGCGGCCTGTACTACAAAGATGGCGGAATAGAGTTGATCTACAGGTGCGGAAATCGCGAGGTTGAGTCCGTTCTCATGTGGTCGGGCGGTATGCAGTTCCTGGACCCAGCCGACAGCGTCGAGGATGGAGCGGGCCTGCCGGCTCCACACCTGAGTAACCGTGGCTAACGGGAATCCGTGTACGACTACTTCTGCAATAGCGCCGGATTTGTCCCACATCAGCCCAGGGCCGGTCAACCTGCGACTGTCTTCGAGTCGCAGTTGTGCGCTGTCTGGTTGTGGAATATGCAGGGCATCTTCCAGCTCTTCAACGCTTGGCCGCATTGCAGGCTCCTCTAATTAGTCGTCGCCTTCCTGTTCCCGTGCCAGGCGCACGCCACGGTCATCACTGATCAGTTGCAGTCCTTCTTCGAGTACCAGATTGTGTCCAATAGTCGGTGCTATCTGAGTTTCGGCGCTTTCTTCGACGGGTTCGCGTTCACCGCCAAAATAGATTATCTGCTTCCAGCAGCGCGTAATGTTGTCACCGAAAATCACCAGTAGGTCGCCATCGTGGGCCCCTTCAAGGGCAGCCTCAACGGCGGTTTCCTCGTTGGCGATAATCGTTATGCAATCCGGGTCTACGCCATTGGCGATGAGGCCATCACGCAGCAGTTGCGGTACCTCCTCGTCTCCACGTCCCCGACGGTTATCGTCTGCCTTGCAAATGTACTGGTCAAAGTGCCCGGCTAATGTTTCTGCCGATTCGGTGATGTCCTGGTCGCGTCTATCCCCAGGCATGGAGACAACAGCGAGACGACGAGCCTTAACATCCATGCGGTCCACCGTGTCGGCTATAACGCGGAACGCCGCGGGATTATGTGCATAATCCAGCACCACTTTGAACGGGTGTTCGTTATAGACGTTCATGCGCCCGGGAGCCTGGAAGAAACTGGTATCAAAGGTGCGCAAGCCGTGACGAATCTCTTCGAAGTCTTTGTTGAAGCTATAGGCCATGGTGGCAGCGAACATGGCGTTCTGCACATTGTGCAAGGCTTTGCCTTCCATGGTGGCAGGAATCAGGTGCGACCAGAGCAGCGGCAGGTGTGAGCCATTGTCGTACAGAGTAATCATATCGCCGTTAATGCCGCGTTCCAGCACACAGGCCATACCACCGGCACGGATATGCTCCCGCACCAGTGCGTTATCGGCGTTCATGGTAACGTAGCAGATACGCTGGGCATCGCAGTAATCGGCCATTTTCAGGCAATTAATATCATCAGCGTTTAACACCGCCACGTCGGTGGCGGTTTCAACGACCACGCGTTTGATCTCAGCTAACTGCTCCAGAGTATCAACGCCTTTAATGCCCAGGTGGTCGGCGGCCACGTTAAGGCAGGCAGCAACGTTGCTTTGCTCATAGCCGAGTCCAGCGCGCAGGATGCCACCGCGGGCGGTTTCCATCACAGCAAAATCGACTGATGGGTCGCGCAGGACAATCTGGGCCGAGGTTGGTCCGGTCATGTCCCCCTTGACTGAAATTTTTCCATCGATCTGTATGCCATCGGTGGAGGTGAGACCCACCGTTTGGCCGCAGTCCTTGAGTATATGCGCCAGCATGCGTGAGGTCGTCGTCTTGCCGTTGGTGCCAGTAATCGCGGCGATGGGGATGCGCCCCGTCTCGTCAGTGCCAAACAACATATCCATAACTTTGCCGGCGACATCGCGGGGCTCACCTTCACTGGGCGCCACATGCATGCGGAATCCAGGGGCGGCGTTAACTTCTACAATAGCACCGCCGACGTCTTTATATGAGCGGGTAATGTCCGACGTGAGAAAGTCCACGCCACCGACATCAAGGCCCACAGCGCGCACGGCGCGAATGGCCATTTCCCGATTATCCGGGTGCACCACATCGGTCATATCTATCGCGGTACCTCCGGTGGACAGATTGGCTGTGGAGCGCAGGTAAAAGGCCTCGCCCTCGGGCAGCACCGTACTCTCATCCTTATCGCCTTCTTCGAGCAGACGGCGGGCCTGCTTGTCCAACTCCAGCCGCGTCAACACCTTTTCATGGCCGATACCGCGGCGTGGGTCCTGGTTGACGCTGTCAATGAGTTCCTCGATGGTACATTTGCCATCGCCCACTACATGTCCTGGTACTCGCTTGGCCACCGCTACCAGTTCCTTATCGACCACCAGCATGCGGTGGTCCATCCCTTCGATAAAGCTCTCCACCAACACTGCACGGCCTGTCCCATGTTCCAGTGCGTGTTCAAAGGCCGTGGTCACCTGATTCTCGTCGTTCAGGTTGATAGAAACCCCGCGACCGTGATTGGCGTTGAGCGGCTTGAGCACGACCGGGTAGCCAATACGTTCCGCGGCAGCCACCGCCCGGCGAACTGAATAAACCATGCGTTGTTGCGGCACTGGCAGGCCAAGGTCGTTTAGCAACTGGTGGGTGTCTTCCTTGTCACAGGCAATCTCTACCGCAATATGGCGTGTCTCGCTGGTAATAGTGGCTTGTATACGCTGCTGGTAACGTCCGTGGCCAAACTGCACCAGAGAATATTGATTCAGGCGTAGCCAGGGAATGCCTCGATCTTCGGCGGCTTTGACCAGTGAGCCGGTAGAGGGCCCGAATTCTCGCTTCTGGGCGCGCAGTACAAAATCCTTCAGTTCGTCCTGGAAATCAAAATCCTCTTCAAAACGAAACTCGATCTGCTGCTGCAGTTTTGTTGGCAGCAAGTGCAGTAGTAGTTTCAGTGCCAGTTGGCCCGCCTCAAGACCGACATCGCGCTGACGATAAGCGTAAACCATGTTGTATTGGCCGGGTTCTCCGTTAGAGCGGGTGCGACCGAAGCTTACGTCGGAACCAGCCATGCACTGAATTTCCAGCGCAACGTGTTCCATGATATGACCCATCCAGGTTCCTTCATCCTCGCGCAGCCGCCGCTCGAAGCCACCCTCGATCTGGTAAGAGCAACCATGTTCCTGCAGCCCCGGCAGGGCTTCGATCAGGGCATCAACAAATGCTGTGCCCAGTTTGGCTGAGGGCCACTGCTCGAGTACGCCCAGATCCAGTACATGTTTGATTACTGGAAACCTGGCCCAGGTGTTGGGACCCACGTAAACATTGGTGGATAGAATTTTCATGCTGGCACCTCATCATTACTAAGGGAGACTTCTCTGGTTTGCATGTTGTATTTGCAGCCCTGGGCGAGCACGTGCAGGCGTATGTCGATCAGACTAAGGGGGGCGCCTGAGTTAGCGCTGGAGCGAGAAGAATGGGACAGTTGGCTGGCATCAAGAATAGTGACCACACCGCTGCCTATCACTTCCCCCACGTTATCACTGTCGATAAGAAAGGCAGTATCTTCATCTATCCCGACACCGATAAGGAAAGGGTTGTAGGACAGGGCGGTAAGCAGACGCCCGAGTCGGTTGCGCTGGCTGAAATGCTGGTCGATGATAGCCGTGTTGGTCAAGCCGATGCCTGGCGCCAGATTAACGCCATCTTCGCGCGGTGATGTGCCAGAGGCGCCGCCGGCAATCATGTGCTGTGACATCATGGCTGCTCCTGCGGAAGTTCCTGCGATCGGGATGCCTTCGGCATTCAGGCGCCGCAGACGTTGCCCCACAGGGGTGCCTCCCAGAATTCCGGACAAGCGCAATTGATTGCCACCAGTGACAAATATGCCTGTGGCATTGTCCATCTCCTCCAGCAGGAGCTCATCATCACAGTCGCTGCGCTCGTTAATGTCAGTGAACAGGGCGCGCTCTACTCCGAGATCCAGGAACAGGTCTGCATACATAGCGCCGGTTTCCGGGAGTCTGGAGGCTGTGGGAATGATGACAATACGTGCTTTATCACCGCCACAGATGTCCACGAAGCGATTGAGGATGCTCGGATTATTACCTTTTTCTTCGGCGCCCCCAACGGGCATTAAATAACCGCGGCTACTGCCGGGCTTTACTGGTGATGGGCACATTAATTGTGTTCCTGTTGCTGTATGTTCAGTCTCGCCTACGCTGAGTCAGGTGCTGGTTCGTAATTGCCCCAAACCTGCTGTTGGCCGTTTATGATATGCCAGTTACCGCCTGCCATAAGGTGACGTACTGTCAGTTTGTCGTCCAGTACCAGCAGGTCGGCATCCAGGCCTGCTGCGATAGAGCCCTTGTTTGCCAGACGCATCAGCTCGGCAACGTTGCTGGTACAGCACGGTAGTGTCTTATCCAATGTCAGGCCATGTTCAGACAATTGCTGCAAGGTCTCCAGCAGAGTGCTGGAACTACCAATGTCCATGCTTTGCACTTGTCCGGAAGCATTGAAGCAGGGCAGACAGCCGCCGCCATCGGAGCTCATGGTGAGTTTATCCAGTGGCAGGCCCGCCTCGAAGTAACGCAGTATAGCTTGCGCCGCACTCCAGCCGGGTTCGTCATCGCCTGCGGGGAAGGCGGTAAGGTCTATATAACAGCCATACTCGGCCACCAGTGCGCAAGCCTCTTCGAATAGCGGCTTGTTGCGATTGACGTGTGTGGGGTGAAAAATCCGGGCCGGTAACTCACTCTCGTTCAGGGCGCGGCGCACCAGGTCCAGCCCGCGCACGCCATCGCCCAGATGCAGGTGTAATATCCCGGCCTTGCCGGTCATCAGGCCGGCCACTTGTGCCTCACTGGCCAGTCGCAATATCTCATCGAGTGTGGGTTGGCTGGAGCGGTGGTCGCTGATGGCCAGTTCGCCAATGCCGATGACCGGGTCCAGGTTGACGATATCGCTGCGGGCACTCCCGGTTAGTGTTGTTAGTGGCAGGTGGTAGCCGCCAGTGAAACACCAGGCGGACAAGCCCTGTTGGCGCAAGCCATAGGCCTGGGTCACCAGCGTCTGGGTGTTGCGAGTCAGGTCGTCGGTGCCCAGTACGCCAATCACGGAAGTGACACCGGCGCGAGTGAACTGACCCAAAAACGGCGCGGGTACGCGGCTGGCAGGACCAGATTCACCACCACCACCGGTAATATGCGTGTGGCCGTCAATCAACCCCGGTACCACACAGGCACCCTCAAGGTCTGTAGTTTCTACCCGCAGATTGGTGTCCAGATCAGGCGGAGTATCACCGATGTAGACGATTTTACCGGCGCAGATCAGCAGGGATTTGAGGCCTAATGCTCGTGGTGCATAAACCTGGGCGTTGTTGAGTAAGGTAAACATCGCGCAAGTTTATGAAAGTAGGGACACAATGGCTACTTATTCAGCAATTATCCCTCTCCGGCCTCGTCTTGTTCAACTATCCAGCGTTCCTGCGCTGCTTGCTCGCGCCACAACTGTACGTCAGGATCAGACAGAAGCTGCTGGACGTAGGGTTCAATGACGTCGGGTACAGTCACGCCATAATTGCCCAGCCTGATCACGACCGGTGCAAACATGGCGTCGGCAATACTGAAGTCACCCAGTAACCAGGGTCCCTGATCAGCGTGGCAGGTCAGGGCATCGGCCCACAGGTCGAAGATACGATCCAGTTCCGAGCGCACCGCCGGGTCTATTGCCAAACGCCTGTTCACTGCCCTGAAATTCATCGGTAGCTGCGCCCGCAGGTTGGGGTAGCCACTGTGCATTTCAGCGGCCATACATCGACCCAGGCCGCGGCTGGATGCATCCTCAGGCCATAGTCGACCGTTGGCAAAGCGCTCATTGGCGTATTCGCAAATAGCCAGGGAGTCCCAGACACACAATTCATCATCCAATAATACCGGGACCTTGCGAGAGGGGGAGTATGCGCCTATTTCTTGCTCAAACTCGGGCGTATCCAGTGGCAGTACCCGTTCGTCAAAATCCACATCACATTTGCGCAGGCACAACCAGGCCCGGAACGACCAGGAGGAATAGTTGCGATTCCCTATCACTAACGTCACTTTAGACATCGCACTATCCCCGGTCATGCCAGCTTAGCCCAGCATGCCTTTTTTGAGGTTTTTGTCAGCGGGCGTGTTACCAAGCCAAATACCAAAAATGGCCTGCTTGAAGGGCATGCCACCGGTTATTGTGGCTTTCAGGGCACCCTGCTTATAAATTTCCAGCCCTCTCCCCGGAATATAGGCAAGGTCGAAATAATCACCTTCTTTGATCTCTTCCTTGAAGACAGCGATAAATTGATCAACATACTGCTGCAGCGGCCCGATATCCCCGCCCGTGGAGTTGTCCAACCCCTCCATCAGGGCATCGACCATCTTTTCGCTGGTGATCAGGCCTGACACCATGTCAATGCGAATCGCCATTGCCTCGTCAGCGGCCACTATTTTGGCCGCGTCGCTACTACTGGCCGCGAGGTACAGGCCACCGTGGTAAATGCTCATCATGAACTTTTTGCGCACGCCCTGGCCATTCAGTGCCAGTTCAGTGCCATCGATTTTCAGGGTAGCGGGTATTTCAGCCTGTACAGGCAGCGCCAGGGTAATCAGCAGGAAACAGAACAGGAAAAATTGTGTTTTAACAACCATAGCCATCACCGCTTTATAGTGTTTAAGGGATTTGCCAAGCGGTTATTCTAGGCTTGGGTGAGCGCGAGCGCAAACCCGGCAAGGGGTCTAGGGCACCGTCTGCAGGCCACTAGCACCTTCTGCCTGGTCAGCGGCTCCATGGCTTTGTAGCTCGGACAACGCAAGATGGCAGGCACCACGATGTGAACCGTTGAGTTCTCGTAGCGCGGGTTCTTGCTGTTGGCACCGGGCCTCTGCCATGGGGCAGCGGGGATGGAAATGGCAGCCAGAAGGAGGGTTAATAGGAGAGGGCACATCACCCTGTAACACCTGTCTGACCGCATGGCGGTGCGGATCCGGCACAGGGATTGCTGCGATCAGGCTCTGCGTGTAGGGGTGCCTGGCGTCGCGGTAAATAGTCTCGCTGTCAGCGGTCTCAATTATTTTGCCCAGGTACATGATGGCGACGCGGTCCGAGACGTGCTTGACTACCGCAAGATCGTGGGCAATAAACAGGTAAGACAGATTGAACTCGCGCTGGAGATCGACCAGTAAGTTGAGAATCTGGCTCTGTATGGAGACATCCAGCGCAGACACCGGCTCGTCGCATATTACCAGTTTTGGATTGAGCGCTATTGCGCGCGCGATGCCGATACGTTGGCGCTGTCCACCGGAAAATTCAAAGGGGTAGCGGCTGGTCGAACGGGCTGGCAGGCCAACGATATTGAGTAGCTCCATGACGCGCTTGCTACGGTACGCGCTGTCACCGATTCCCTGTACAACAAAGGGTTCTTCCAGAATGTCGCCGACTGTATGGCGCGCGTTCAGTGATTCCATCGGGTCCTGAAATATCATCTGGATGTGCTGGCGCATCGGCCGTAATGTCCGCGCCGGCATATGCGTTATATCTCGGCCCTGAAAGCGGATACGGCCAGCGGTGGGCTGGTAAAGGCGAGCAATACAACGCCCCAGTGTTGATTTTCCACATCCGGATTCGCCCACCAGGCCCAGTGTCTCTCCGGGATTGATTTGCAGCGATACACGGTCCACTGCGCGATTGAAATTTTTTGCACGCTGCAGTAATCCTTCCCTTACGGGGAAGTGCATTTGCAGATCTTCGACTTCCAGTAGTGGGCCAGTCATAGCTCGCTCCAGCGCATACAGCTAACCGAGTGGTTTTCACTTACGTCCTCTATCCCTGGCACAGCTGTCGTGCAGGCACTGACGGCGTGGGTGCAGCGATTGGCGAAACGGCATCCCGGGGGCAGGTCGCGTAACCCCGGAACCATGCCCTCGATTATTGGCAGGCGAGATTTTGGCTGTGTTTCCAGTCGCGGGATGGATGCGAGAAGCCCCTGAGTGTAGGGATGGGCGGGACGATCAAAGATATCGTAAACGTTGGCCCTTTCTGCGACCTTGCCGGCATACATTACCACCACCTTGTCGCAGGTCTCAGCGATAACGCCCAGGTCGTGGGTAATCAGGATAACGGACATGCCCATCTGTGTTTGTAAATCCTTTATCAACTCCAGTATTTGCGCCTGAATCGTGACGTCCAGGGCCGTAGTGGGCTCATCGGCAATCAGTAATGCCGGTTTGCAGGCCAGGGCCATAGCAATAACCACACGCTGGCGCATGCCGCCGGATAATTGGTGCGGGTACTCCCCCATGCGAATGTCCGGCGACGGAATTCCCACTCTATCGAGGATGCCAACCGCCTCTCGGGTCGCTTGGGTGGGGTTAAGTCCCTGGTGCAGTATTAATCCCTCCGTGAGCTGGCGGCCAATCCGATGCACAGGGTTCAATGCGGTCATGGGTTCCTGAAAAACCATACCGATATCGTTGCCGCGGATGGCCTCCATTGCAGTCACCGGCAGTTGCGCCAGGTTCTGGCCATTGAACAGGACTTCGCCACTGACAATTTGCCCCATTGGTTGCGGCAACAGGCGCATGATCGATAATGCGGTGACGCTTTTTCCACAGCCGGATTCGCCGACGATACCCAGCGTATCACCAGGCTCGATACTGAAGCTGACCTCATCCAGGGCGCGCACGGTACCCTCGTCCGTGTCGAATTCGGTGACCAGCTTGTTGACTTCAAGTAATGGCATTATTGGTTATGGCTCACTCGGCCTGCTCAGGGTAGACCGTAATCGACGGTTCAAATGTAGCGCCACTTTTCCTCGCGGCCAGGGTTTCTTCTTTTGCCGCAGTATCGATCCAGTGGATATAGAGCTCACCTGGCCCGGCAGCATATTTGTAGGAAAAATTGTCCGGGTAACGTATCCAGCGCCAATAACCGACGCGGAAGAAACCCTGGTAAAAACCAGGAACAAAAGAGGCGTAATTGTGGTGTAACTCGCTCATACGGTGAGCCAGTTCAATCATCTCCTGTTTGTCTTCAGAGGCGCGGTATTGATCGATAAGTTGGTCCATTTCAAAAATAGCAAAGGTTTCCAGGTTGTTGGTCTGGGTTTTTATTTTCCGCTCAGGGTTGATGCTGCCATCTTCCAGGAAGGCATTTTCGTAAGCGTGATAGGAGTGGTAGTGTTCCCAGAAGCGCGGATACATCTCCAGAAAGCGGCCGAAGGCCGAAAAGTGAATGTCGTGCTTCTTCTCCTGGACTTTTTTCCAGCCCGCAGTGCCATCGAGTACTTCAATACGGTATTCGAGTCCGGCCTTTGCCGCTTCCTGCTTGAGAATGGTCAATACGTCTTTCAAACTCTCGTAACCTGTGGACAGGGTGAAGGCCAGGCGCTGGCCGTTGGCATTTGTCAATATCCCGTCAGGCCCGCGCTCAGTAAAACCAGCTGCAGCAAAATATTGCAGTGCCAACTCAATATCAAATTCCCTGGCTTTAAGAGCAGGGTGAGTAAACTCCCCAAAACCATCGTTTGCAGTGTTAAGCCGGGCATTGTCGCCGCGGAAAAATTGGTCGAT
>JBALVO010000096.1:3537-14353 GCA_036961445.1 Halioglobus sp. | reverse complement strand
GAAAAGTAAGCCTCATCGGCTTGCTCGAAAGCCGGCCCCGTGCCGGCTTTTTTGTCAATGAAACGCAGCGACTTCACCTACAATCTCCCTCCGGAACTGATCGCCCAGCAACCGCTGCCAGCGCGCAGTGCCAGTCGCCTGTTGCATCTGGACGGCAGCAGCGGTGAAATAAGTCATTGCCAGTTCACGCAGTTGCTTGATTTACTGCGTCCGGACGACCTGCTGGTATTCAACAATACCCGAGTGATACCGGCCCGACTGTGGGGTCAGAAAGAGACCGGCGGCAAACTGGAGATCTTGTTGGAGCGGGTAACCGGCAGCCATACGGCCCTGGCGCATATAAGGTCCAGCAAATCCCCCAGGGCCGGTACGAAAATCCTACTCAGCGAGCGAGAGGGAGTGCCACCTGGCCTTCATCAACTGACAGTTACTGGACGCGAGGGCGCTCTGTTCCATATCTCCTCGGACGGTGGTCCGCCATTGACGGATATCCTGCAGGCCATTGGGCATATGCCACTGCCTCCGTATATACAGCGGGAGGATGAACTTGCTGATCGGGAGCGCTACCAGACAGTATTTGCCCAGCGCGACGGAGCTGTGGCGGCGCCTACAGCCGGATTGCATTTCACGCAAGAATTGCTGGCACAAATACAGGCGCGCGGTATTCGGCGGGCCATGGTCACTCTGCATGTGGGCGCAGGTACGTTCCAGCCGGTGCGGGCCGACAATGTTGCAGAGCATGTAATGCACGCCGAGTTTGTAGAGGTTGACGAAGCGGTATGCACTGCCGTGCGCGCAACTCAGGCGCGCGGTGGTCGGGTCGTCGCGGTGGGCACCACAGCAGTGCGGGCATTGGAGTCGGCGAGTCGCGCCACGGGTCGTATTCAACCGTATTGCGACGATACGGATATCTTCATCTATCCCGGATACCAGTTCCTCAGTGTGGATGCCATGGTGACAAATTTCCATCTGAGCGAATCCACGCTGCTTATGCTAGTGAGTGCTTTTGCTGGCCAGCGCTCTATTATGACAGCCTATGAGCAGGCCATTGCGCTACGCTATCGTTTTTTCAGCTATGGTGACGCTATGTTTATCACCGCAAATCCAGGAGCGCAGGACAGTACATGAGTCGGCAGTGTCATATGCAGTTTGAGCGCCTGGCCAGTGATGGCCAGGCGCGCCGTGGGCGCCTGGTTTTTCCGCGCGGGACAGTGCAAACACCGGCGTTTATGCCGGTAGGTACTTACGGTACGGTAAAGGGTATGTTGCCCCGTGATATTCGTAAGATAGGTGCAGAGATTATTCTGGGGAATACGTTTCATCTCTGGCTGCGTCCGGGTACGGATGTCATCGAGGCGCACGGTGATCTACATGATTTTATGGGCTGGAATGGCCCTATCCTGACGGATTCGGGCGGCTTCCAGGTTTTCAGCCTGGGTGACATGCGTAAAATCTCGGAGGAGGGCGTGAAATTTCAATCGCCGGTGGATGGCTCCAAAGTATTCCTGGACCCGGAGAAGTCCATGGCTATTCAGCGCAGCCTGGGCTCAGATATTGTGATGATCTTTGATGAGTGCACACCCTACCCCGCGACAGAGGTTGAGGCACGAGTGTCCATGGAATTGTCCCTGCGCTGGGCGCAGCGCAGTAAGGCAGCGCACCAGGATAGCCCTGCAGCGCTGTTTGGTATTGTTCAGGGCGGCATGTACCCCCGGTTACGTGAGGATTCGCTGGCCGGCCTGGTGCAGATAGGCTTCGACGGCTATGCCATTGGTGGATTGTCAGTGGGTGAACCTAAAGATGAAATGATGGCAGTGTTGGAAGCGATGCAGCCGATATTACCGCAGGACAAGCCGCGCTATCTCATGGGAGTGGGCACGCCCGCTGACTTACTTGAAGGGGTGCGCCGCGGTATCGATATGTTCGATTGTGTGATGCCAACGCGCAACGCCCGCAACGGCAATATATTCACCTCGCGTGGGGTGCTCAAACTGCGCAACGCCCGGCATAAAACATGCACCTTGCCGCTGGACGAGGAATGCGCTTGTTATACCTGCGAGAATTTCAGTCGCGCCTATTTACATCACCTGGACAAGTGCAACGAGATTCTTGGCTCGCAGCTCAATACCATCCATAACCTGTATTTCTACCAGCAGCATATGGCAGCTATTCGCCAGGCTATCGAGGATAAGCGTTTGGATCAATTCGCAGAAGATTTTTATCGCCAACAGGCGCGGGGTTTATAGGTGTATAAGCTCTGTTTCTATGTGCCTCAAAGCCATCTCGAAGCGGTTAAATCTGCGGTATTGGCTGCGGGGGCGGGGCGTATTGGCAATTACGACAGTTGCTGTTGGCAGGTATTGGGACAGGGGCAGTTTCGTCCCTTGCCGGGCAGTTCACCCGTGCTGGGTCAGCACGGTGAGGTGGCCCAGGTTGATGAATACGCAGTGGAAATGGTGTGTGACAAGCAGTATATCAAGGCTGCTGTTGTGGCGATGCAGGAGGCTCATCCCTACGAAGAACCGGCCTGGAGCGTGATAGAGTTGGTCACGGAGCTACCGGGCTGATGGGCCTGGTCGCGGCTATTTTTCAGCGTCTGGATGCAGGCCTGCCACTGGATGGCCTGGCCTGGGATGAGCCGCTCGGCAAAGACGGACGCAAACAGGCGGGCGTGTTGGTGGCACTCACTTACGAAGCCCAGCCACGAGTCATCCTCGGGCGCAGGGCTATGCACCTGACACTACACCCGGGGGAGGTCGCCTTTCCCGGTGGTAAGCGCGAGCTTGAAGATGCCACTCCCTGGGTAACTGCCAAGCGTGAAGCGATGGAAGAAGTGGGCCTGCCAGGCGACATCATTCATCCGTTGGGGGAGTTGACGCCATTGATAACGCGCTCCGGGTTTGAGGTGTATCCCTGTGTTGCCAAAGTGCCCGCCGAGCTCGACCTGGTGGTTGATACCGGGGAGTTCGACAGCGTGTTCATGCCGCTATTGCAGACTTTCGCCGACCCGCAGTTGTTCCGGCTGGAGACTATGTTCGATGGTGAGCACACGCGCCGGGTACCGCATTACCAGCTTGGAGATGACAATGTATGGGGTGTGACAGCGGCAGTGCTGGCGCTGTTGGCGAACCTGGCCTACGATGCCGGCTTTGATTTACAAAGAAACTGGAAGGAAAAACCATGAAATACAGTCTCGGCGAGACGCGGGTTAAATTAGTGGGTAGCGGCCATTTTATAGCGCCTAACGCAGCAGTTATTGGCAACGTCACCCTGCATGAAAATAGCAGTGTTTGGTTTTCCTGCGTGTTGCGCGGTGACGCGGAGCGTATCGAGGTTGGTGCCGGTAGCAATATCCAGGACGGTACCGTACTGCATGCTGACCCGGGCTTTCCCATGGTGGTGGGTGAAAATGTAACCGTAGGTCATAACGCCATGCTACATGGTTGCAGTATCGGTGATGGTTCCCTGGTGGGTATCAATGCGGTGGTGCTAAATGGTGCCAAAGTGGGTAAGGGTTGCCTGATCGGAGCCAACGCCCTGGTTACAGAGGGGATGGAAATACCTGACGGTTCGCTGGTGCTGGGTTCTCCGGCGAGGATTAAAGCGCAATTATCTCCGGAACAGCAGTTGGGACTTTTACACAACGCCGACCATTATATGGGCAACGCCCTGCGTTTCAGCGCAGAGTTGCAGGAGCAGGAGTGAGCGACGTAGAACCACAGTCCCCTTGTATTTCCGTTTGCTTATTGGATGAACATGATATCTGCACCGGATGTTTTCGCTCTGCCAATGAGATAACCGATTGGTTTATGGCGAGCGCCGAGCAGAAGCGTGAAATGTTGCGTCTGGCCAGGGAAAGAATGGAAGCGCAAACGACGATTCGTTTGCGCTAGATAGCCTGCGCCCGAACTGCCCGCACTACATTGCCTTCCAACTCAAGAATTTCCAGCCGATAATTATCAATCGAAAGTCCGGCGCTGGCGTCGGGAAATGATTCAAGGTATTCCAGAATCAGGCCGCTAAGTGTCTTTGGGCCGTCAGTGGGCAGTCGCCATTCCAGGGATTTGTTTATGTCGCGAATGGTGGCCGTGCCCGCAATGATGTAGCTGCCGTCTCGCTGCGCAAATATACTCTCCTCGGATTCGGCCATATTGGAGGTGAATTCGCCGACGATTTCCTCCAGGATATCTTCCAGCGCCACCAGACCCATTACCTCGCCATATTCGTCTACAACCACGGCCAGGCGAAGTTTCTTTTGCTGGAAGTTCATTAACTGGGTATTCAGTGGGGTGCCCTCTGGAATGTAGTAGGGTGGCTCCATTTCCCTTTCCAGTGCGACTCGATCCAGTCCCTGTTTATCGATAACTTTACTGATATTGCGCAAGTGCAGAACGCCGACAATATTGTTAATGTCCTCGCGCCAGACGGGCAATCGGGTGTGTGAACTGGTCTGGATGCAGCGCAGTATGTCATCGTCCTCATCGTCCAGATCCACGCCGTAGACCTCGTTGCGCGGAACCATGATATCGTCTACGGACACCTCCTCCAGCGCCAGGATATTCAGCATCATATGGCGTCGGCGGGTGGGGATTAGCGCACCGGCCTCAGACACCAGTGTGTGCAGCTCGTCCTTGGACAGGTTCTCGTCACTTTGCTTGGAAGGATCAATGCCCATCAGACGCAATAGGCCATTGGTGACCCCATTGACCATCCATACCAGGGGATAGAGCAGTTTTAGTAGCGGCAACAGTATGAAGGAGGCCGGAAAGGCGACCCGTTCGGGGTGCAGTGCAGCGATGGTCTTGGGAGTAATCTCTGCGAATATCAATATCACCAGGGTCAGTGCTGCGGTGGCGATAAAAATGCCGGCATCTCCCCACAGCCGAATAGCGATTACCGTGGCAATCGCTGAGGCGAAAATATTAACCAGATTGTTGCCGATCAGGATTAGACCAATTAATCGATCCGGGCGATCCAGCAATTTTCCGGCCCGCTTGGCGCCACGGTGATTGAGGTTCTGCAGATGTTTCAAGCGGTAGCGATTGAGGGACATCATGCTGGTTTCCGAGCTGGAGAAAAAGCCCGAGAGAACAATCAGTGATGCCAGAATAGAGAAAAGTAGACCCAGCGGTGCTTCGTTCAACTAAGAGATGAACCCCGTATTTGATAACAGGACTCATCTTGAAGAAAAAGCCCAATGGGAGCAAGCCCGGTGTGCATACAAATCAGGTCCGTTGCAGTACCAATTCCAGTACCAGTTTGGAGCCGAAGAAGGCCAGCATGAGAAGTGCGAAACCGGCCAGGGTGAGGCGCACGGCGGTGCGGCTGCGCCAGCCCAGCTGGTAATGCCCCCACAGCAGTACAGAAAATAGCAGCCAGGCGATGATAGTGAGTACGGTTTTGTGGACCAGGCTCTGAGCAAAAATATCATCGATGAATACGAAGCCTGAGGCGATAGCAATGCTGAGCAGGATTACGCCAATCCACAATAATTCGAACAACATACTTTCCATGAGCTGCAGCGGAGGCAGGATCTGGATGATTCCGCGGGTATGTCGATGCTTGAGCTGGTGGTCCTGCACGGCCAATAAAGCAGACTGGAAAGCAGCGAGGGTCAATACTGAGTAAGCCAGGATGGAGCTGCTGATGTGCAGTAAGATGCCGCCGCTGAAATTGCTCACTACCGGCGCTGTGGCAGGTGCAAATGTAGACACCAATACAGCCAGCGCAGACAGGGGGAACAATACTACCAGCAGGTTCTGCAGCGGGCGCCTGGCCAGAGAGGTGATACACGCGATATTGATGACCAGGAAAAGCAGTGCAGATACTTTGTAAAATCCAAGGCTGACGCCGGTTTCTCCAATAATACCGTCCCAGGCAATGAAGCCATGCAGCAACAGTGCGCCCAGACTCAGTGCGATCACGCCGCGATCTATTTGTTGGTGCCGCTGGGAAATATGCAGCAGTTGCAGACCGGTAGCGGCCAGATAGAGCAATGCGGCGATTGGGGCGAGAATATTCACTGGCATCGGTTTGGGGGTTGGGCTCAGGTAACGTATAATGCGCCCCTTTGTACCGACTTGTCTTGTCATAATCAATAGCGACGAAGCCCTAGGCTAGAAACCCTCGAGAGATACCCCATGTTCCAGAGTTTGAGTGATCGATTATCCCTGAGTCTGCGCAGTGTTACTGGCAAGGCCCGCCTGACTGACGAAAACATCCAGGACACCCTGCGGGAGGTCCGTATGGCCCTGCTGGAGGCCGACGTGGCATTGCCAGTGGTCAAGGAGTTCGTGGAGGCCGTTAAACAGCGCGCCATGGGTCAGGAGGTTATGAAGAGCCTGAGTCCTGGCCAGGCCTTTCTGAAGATTGTCCAGGCTGAACTTGAAGCGGTCATGGGCTCTGCCAACGAGGGTCTGAATCTGACGACCCAGCCCCCCGCCGTGATCCTGATGGCAGGTTTACAGGGTGCAGGTAAAACGACCTCGGTTGCCAAGCTGGCGAAGTTACTCAAGGAGCGTGACAAGAAAAAGATAACCGTGGTCAGTGTCGACGTGTATCGTCCCGCAGCGATCAAGCAGTTGGAGACCCTGGCGGCAGAAGTGGGGGTGGATTTTTTCCCCAGTAGCGCTGAACAAAAGCCCGTGGATATCGCACTGGCAGCCCTGGAGCATGCCAGGATACAGTTCAGCGACGTATTAATTGTCGATACTGCCGGTCGCCTGGCGGTGGATGAGGGCATGATGGCGGAGATCGCGCAACTGCACGCAGTTGTGAAGCCGGTGGAAACCCTGTTTGTGGTAGATGCCATGACTGGCCAGGATGCGGCGACCACGGCCAAGGCTTTTGGTGAAACCCTGCCACTCACGGGGATAATTCTTACCAAGGTAGACGCTGATACACGTGGTGGTGCGGCTCTGTCTGTGCGTTCGGTGACCGGTAAGCCGATCAAATTCCTCGGCGTGGGTGAGAAGATCGCGGCGCTTGACCCGTTCCACCCCGATCGGCTGGCCTCCCGTATCCTGGGTATGGGCGACGTAATGTCGCTGATCGAGGAGGCGGAGCAGAAGGTAGATAAGGAAAAAGCCGCCAGGTTGGCGCGCAAGGTCAAGAAGGGCCAGAAGTTTGATCTGGAGGATTTTCGTGACCAGCTACAGCAGATGAACAACATGGGCGGCATTACCGGCATGCTGGATAAGCTGCCGGGTATGGGCAATATGGCCCAGATGGCACAGAAAAATATTGATATGACGATGTTCGCACGCATGGAAGTCATTATTAACTCGATGACACCCAAAGAGCGTCGCAATCCGGAAATCATTCAGGGCAGCCGTAAGCGCCGTATCACCCAGGGCTCGGGTACCCAGGTGCAGGACCTCAACCGCCTGCTCAAGCAGCACAAGCAGATGCAAAAAATGATGAAGAAGATGAAGGGCGGGGGCATGGAGAAAATGATGCGCGGCCTGGGTGGTATGATGCCGCCCGGCGGCGCCGGTGGTATGGGCGGCCCGGGTGGCGCGGGCGGCGGCTTTCCGTTTCGCTAAAATAAATCCATGGTCGGGGTTTAAAAACGGGCGTATTTTCCGTATGATACGCCACCTTTCCGGCCCGCAAGCCGGTTTTTGTCGTGGATGATGTTGCAAGATCGCAGAAAATCTCCACTAAATTTAGGAACTTACGTAACATGGTAACAATTCGTCTTGCTCGTGGTGGCTCCAAGAAGCGCCCGTTTTATCACCTGACAGTCTGCGACAGCCGCAATGCGCGCAATGGTCGCTTCATTGAGCGCGTGGGTTTCTTCAACCCTGTTGCTCGTGGACAGGAAGAGCGGCTTCGCGTCGACACTGACCGTATTGAACATTGGCAGGGCCTGGGCGCGCAGTTGTCTGAGCGTGTAGCCAAGCTGGTAAAAGATGCTGCCGCAACGCGTAACGCCGCAGTGGAGACCGCAGCGGCCTGATTGCCCGGTGATTATAGGTCTGGCTGAGCGTGGACCAGACCAATGAGTGACTCTGGTGTTGATGAGATGCTCGTAATCGGAAAAATCACCGGCTGTTATGGCATAAAGGGTTGGGTGAAAATCCACTCTTATACTGACCCGGTGGAAAATTTCCTGGAGTTCGGGAACTGGGTGTTGCAGCGTCGTGAGGCTTCCGGGCCCATTGTGTTTGACGCAGGTCGACGCCAGGGCAGAGGGCTGGTAGCGCATATTGCCGGGGTGGATGATCGCAACCTGGCAGAGTCTTACCGCGGACTGGAAATCGCGGTGCCGGCGGCTAGCCTGCCGCAACTGCAAGACGGGGATTATTACTGGAGTCAGTTGCAAGGTCTGCAGGTCTGGTGCCAGAGCGGGGACGACAAGGTGCTGCTTGGTACGGTGGATTACCTGATTGAAACCGGTGCCAATGATGTGTTGGTAGTGAAGGCCTGTGAAGGCAGTATTGACGACCAGGAACGCCTGATTCCCTATTCACCTGGCGATGTCGTTACCCGGGTAAATGTGGACGAGGCGGTGATTGAGGTTGATTGGTTCCTCGACGAAGAATGAGGAGCCAGGTAACAGGCGGGAGCCGGAGACTATGAAAATAGCACTGGTGAGTCTGTTCCCTGAAATGTTTGGCGCGGTGGGTGATCATGGGGTTACCGGCCGGGCGGTCAGGCAGGGTCGAGTAACACTGACCCACAGTAATCCACGTGATTACACCATGGACAAGCACCGGACGGTGGATGACAGACCCTTCGGCGGTGGCCCGGGAATGTTGATGAAAATAGACCCCTTGCAGCAGGCCATTGCCGCAGCGAGGGAGGCGGTGGGAACAGATGCCAAAGTCATCTACCTGTCGCCACAGGGGCAGCGCTTCAACCACGCCAAGGCGCTAGAGTTGGCAGGGCAACCTGCACTGATCCTGGTTGCTGGCCGTTATGAAGGTGTGGATGAGCGCCTTATAGAGGCCGAGGTGGACGAAGAATTGTCCATCGGAGATTACGTATTGAGCGGCGGTGAATTGGCCGCCATGGTGGTCATCGACGCAGTGACTCGCCAATTACCCGGTGTATTGGGGCATGAATTATCGGCGCAGGAGGACTCCTACGCCGATGGATTACTGGATTGCCCGCATTATACCAGGCCGGAGGAGTATCGGGGTAACACGGTACCGAGTGTATTACTCAGTGGCAATCACCAGGAGATTCGCCGCTGGCGCCTGAAGCAGGCACTGGGCAGAACGTATGAACGGCGCCCGGATTTGTTAGAGGGCAGGGCGATGACGTCCGAGGAAGAAAAATTGTTGGCGGAATACCTCCGCGAACGAAATGTATCAACAGATTGCCAGCTGTGAAGCTGCAAAGAAAACACATAGGAGTACGCCATGAGCACCAACAAGATCATAGCCCAGCTTGAAGCTGAACAGATGGACAAGGAACTCCCTGAGTTCGGCCCCGGTGACACCGTGGTAGTTCAGGTCAAGGTAAAGGAAGGCACGCGCGAGCGTCTGCAGGCCTTTGAGGGTGTTTGCATCGCCAAGCGCAATCGCGCTTTGAACTCAGCGTTCACCGTACGCAAGATTTCCCATGGTGTAGGCGTGGAGCGTACTTTCCAGACATTCAGTCCGCTGATCGATAGTGTTGCGGTTAAGCGTCGTGGTGATGTGCGCCAGGCGAAGCTTTACTACCTGCGCGAACTGAGCGGCCGAGCGGCTCGTATCAAGGAAAAGTTGGGAAGTTAAGCGACTGTTCCTGTAAGTCTTCGAAAGCGGCCCCCCATGGCCGCTTTTTTGTGGGACACACTATTCGTGATACCTTAGCTTTATGCCCAACGAAGTCTTTGTACACCCGGAAATAGAGCGTTATATCGACGCTATGTGGATGGAGAAAGGTTTGAGTGACAATACCTTGTCCTCCTACCGCCGTGACCTGCGACAATTCAATGATTGGCTGGCCAAACACCAGCAATCCACGGTTATCCGGGCCAATCGCTCATCCTTACAAGCGTATCTTGGTGATCGCCTGAAGCAGGGGCAATCCCCGCGCTCGACAGCGCGCTTTATGTCTTGTGTGCGGGGTTTTTACCATTACTTGTTGCGCGAGGGACGGATTACTGTAGATCCGACCCTGGATGTAGACAGCCCCAAACTGGGTCGACCATTACCCAAATCATTATCCGAGAAGGAAGTGGATCTGTTACTGGCCATGCCGAATCTGGATGATGCGTTGGAGTTTCGCGATCGCACCATGCTGGAAATGCTCTATGCCTGTGGTCTGCGTGTGACCGAACTGACCAGCCTGCAGTTGGTACAGATCAGTATTAACCAGGGCGTAGTGCGGGTGTTTGGCAAGGGCAGCAAAGAACGCCTGGTACCAATGGGCGAGGAGGCACTGCTATGGCTGCAACGCTATTTGGCAGGTCCCAGGGCGGAAATGCTCAAGGGTATCCCCTGTGATGCGGTGTTTCCCAGTCGTCGGGGTCGACAAATGACTCGCCAGACCTTCTGGTATCGTATTAAAATCTACGCCCAGCGCGCCGGGATTAAAAAGGATCTGTCACCACATACCTTGCGTCATGCGTTTGCCACCCATTTACTAAATCATGGCGCTGACCTGAGGGTGGTACAGATGCTACTGGGGCATAGTGATCTTTCCACCACCCAGATCTATACCCATGTGGCGCAGCAGCGGATGCAGGAGCTGCACGCACAACACCACCCCAGGGGGTGAGGAACTAAAGCGTGAGAAATTGCTCCAATGAGCGTTGGTATAAACAAAACAGTGAGCGAGCCTCACAAAAACAGAGGATACAGGATGATTTTCCGAGTTTTAC
>JBALVO010000096.1:0-3437 GCA_036961445.1 Halioglobus sp. | reverse complement strand
GACGATATGATTATATTTTCCCCGGAAGGTGAGCCCAAGGCTTATATCTCCGTGTTTACCGACGTTACCTGTTTTTACTGCCAGAAGTTGCACAAAGAGGTGCCGGAGCTTAACAAGCGTGGTGTCGAGGTGCGTTACCTGGCGTATCCTCGTGCCGGCGTTGGTTCTGCAGGCTTCAATCAATTGGCCAGTGCCTGGTGTGCTGATAATCGCCAGGAAACGCTGACACAGCTGAAGAACAAGCAGTCAGTACCCGAAAAAGTGTGTGCAAATAATCCCATAGCCGCGCAGTATCAGCTGGGTCAGGAGTTGGGCGTGCGTGGCACACCGGCCATCGTCACCCAGGACGGACAGATGATCCCTGGCTATCAGTCGGCGGATGATTTGATGGTTACCCTGGGCCTGAACTAAATAATGCCCTATGGCCCCTCCCCGCGTTGACAGCGTGGGGCTGACTCAGTACTGTTTGCCACCTTTTTGAACCTCGCGTCTGGAGACGGGCGCCAAGCAGAGTCGGTTTATCGTGGACGATCAATTTCGGCGTATTGAGCGCCTCCCCCCATACGTTTTCAATATTATTGGTGATTTGAAACAGCAAGCGCGTGCGGCGGGCGATGACATCATCGATTTTGGTATGGGTAATCCCGATCAACCCACACCAGCGCATATTGTTGACAAGATGGTGGAGACCGCGCGCCGGGGAGACACACACCGTTATTCCCAGTCCAAGGGTATTCCGCGTCTGCGCAAAGCGATCTGTGACTGGTATGAGCGTCGCTATGACGTGTCTCTGGATCCAGATTCCGAAGCCATTGTTACTCTTGGCTCAAAAGAGGGGCTGGCACACCTCGCGTTGGCCACAACCGGCCCCGGTGATGCCATCCTGGTGCCAAATCCGTCTTATCCGATACACCCCTATGGTTTTGTTATTTCCGGTGCGGATATTCGTCATGTTCCCATGGGTGAGAACGAAGAAGATTTTTTTGGCGAGCTGGAAAAAGCCATTCTCAATAGTTGGCCCCGCCCGAAAATGCTGGTGCTTAATTTCCCCTCAAATCCTACCACCTATTGCGTGGAGCTCGAATTCTTCGAACGCGTAGTCAAAATTGCCAAGGAGCACTCTATCTGGGTGGTGCAGGACCTGGCCTATGCCGACTTGTGTTACGACGGCTATGTCGCGCCCTCTATTCTCCAGGTTGAAGGCGCGCGGGATGTCGCTGTAGAATTTTTCAGTATGTCCAAGAGCTATAATATGCCGGGCTGGCGTGTTGGTTTTTGCTGTGGCAACAAGGTGTTGGTGGGGGCCCTGGCGCGCATTAAATCCTATCTGGACTACGGTATGTTTACACCCATTCAGGTGGCAGCCATAGCCGCGCTGGAAGGGGATCAGTCCTGCGTGTCGGAAATTAATCGTATGTACCAGTCACGGCGCGACACCTTATGTGACGGCCTCAACGCAGCGGGTTGGCCGGTGCAACCGCCGCGGGCGACGATGTTTGTCTGGGCCAGGCTGCCAGAATTTTATCGCGAAATGGGCTCTTTAGAGTTCAGTAAGAAACTACTGGCCGACGCTAAAGTAGCGGTTTCGCCCGGGATAGGTTTTGGCGAATACGGTGAGGGTTATGTGCGCTTCGGCTTGATCGAGAATGAACACCGTACCCGCCAGGCTATTCGCAGTATCAAACGTATGATAAAAAACGACGGCTTCGCCTGACAGGCGCAGTGCGAACATCTCAATAATCACAATAGCAGGGAAAGGTTTGAAACCAGTTAAAGTAGGAATCTGCGGCCTGGGTACCGTGGGCAGTGGCACATTTAATGTATTGCGTAGCAATGCCAACATAATAGCCGGGCGTGCCCAGTCAACATTACAGGTCGTGCACATAGGCGCGCGACGCGATAACCCGGCTTGTGAGCTGGGTGATATCCGGGTGAGTCGGGATATCTTTGCAGTCGCTAGAGACCCTGAGGTCGAGATATTGGTAGAGCTGATCGGTGGCACCACCATTGCCAGGGACTTGATTGAAGAGGCGATTCGTGCCGGTAAGCATGTGGTTACTGCTAATAAGGCCCTGATAGCGGAGTTCGGTAACGAAATTTTCGCCTTGGCGGAACAGTACAATGTAACGGTGCGCTATGAAGCGGCGGTAGCTGGTGGCATACCGATAATCAAAGCCTTGCGCGAAGGACTGGCGGGTAATCGTATTGAGTGGCTGGCTGGCATTATTAATGGCACGGGCAATTTTATCCTCAGTGAAATGCGCGAGAAAGGCAGAGAGTTTTCTGCGGTGTTGGCTGAAGCACAGGCGCTGGGGTACGCGGAGGCTGACCCCACGTTCGACGTGGAGGGTATCGATGCGGCGCACAAGCTGGTGATACTCGCTTCCATTGCCTTTGGCATGCCACTGCAATTTAAATCAGTCTACACTGAAGGCATTACCAAATTGACGCCGCAGGATCTGGATTACGCGCAGGAACTGGGTTACCGCATCAAGCACCTGGGTGTTGCCAGGCAGAGTGCCGAAGGCGTTGAATTGCGCGTTCACCCCACGCTAATTCCAGAGCAGCGTTTATTGGCCAACGTAAACGGTGTTAAAAATGCAGTGTTGGTCGAGGGCGATGCCGTTGGCCCGACGCTGTACTACGGTGCCGGGGCCGGCGCGGAGCCGACTGCCTCTGCGGTAGTGGCGGACCTGATTGATCTGGCGCGAGATATCAGTGTGGGACAGACCTGCCGTGTTCCGGCATTGGGCGTTGCCCTCGGTAGCCTGCAGGACCTGCCCATTGTACCCATGGAAAAAGTGCAAACCGCCTGGTACCTGCGCATGGAAGCTGAGGATAAGCCTGGCGTTATGTCCTGTGTTACCCGTATTTTCAGCGAACAGGGTATTAGTATCGAGGGTCTGATTCAAAAAGCACCGGCCCAGGACGAAACCCGGGTTCCTATTATCGTGTTAACCAACAAGGCAACCCAGGGCAGTGTAGATAAGGCAGTGCGGGCTATAGAAGCACTGGATACCATCAATGGGGAGATCGCCCGGATACGCGTAGAAGCTCTGGACGGTTGAGCGGTTGCAAGTAGCAAGCAAGTAAAGTATCACACCAAGAAGATAACGCAGAGAAGACAAGCCAGTGAAATATATCAGCACCAGGGGTCAGGCCCCCGCACTTAATTTTGAGGAAGTCCTGCTTACCGGGCTGGCCGCCGACGGAGGCCTTTACGTGCCGGAAACGTTGCCGACCTTTAGCGCCCAGGAGATCGCGGCGATGGCGGGCATGGACTACCCGCAATTGGCGCAAAAAATTATCACACCTTTTGTGCAAGATTCTATTCCTGAGGAGGACCTGCAGACCATTTTGCAGGAAACCTACGCCGAGTTTCGCCACAATGCGGTAGCGCCTATGGTGCAAATCGGCGCAAACCAGTGGGTACTGGA
>JBALVO010000095.1:0-14416 GCA_036961445.1 Halioglobus sp. | reverse complement strand
TTGTAGACCGGCCTTGTGGATCAGGTGGGCCGAGATGGCCCGGTAAACGATACCCAGAACCTTATCCATTGCCTGTGGATGGTCGCGGTGTAGGATCGAAAGATCAACGTTGGTGCAACGGCAACAGCGCTATACGGGTATTAATTTCCCGTTTTACATGCCCGTACCGTGCATCATCAAGATCACTGTAACGTTGCCTGAACTCCATCTCCATCAACCCCTCGGGCAGGTCGTCCAGTAACGGCATAAAATCAGATTCCTTCAGTCCATCCTCCGCCATAAGGCGCTGCATGTTTTCCGCCGCCGACCCTGTGGCCGCCTCCGCCAGTTCCACACCGGCGCGGTCCGCTAGCAGGTCCGGAAAACTGAAGCCACTGCCACCTCGGGAATCATCCAGTTCCTTGTACGCACCGATCGCATTGGCCAGGACACTGCCGCCCGCCACGGCAATCGCCGAAGAGATAGCGAAGTGCTGTGCAAGGTCGTTGCGGCCGGCCAGGGTCCAGCGCACATAGTGGTGCATGGGGCCCAGGTCGGCGGGGTTGCCTCCTACCAGCCGATGCATGGACGAGCGGTTGAGGACCGTGCCCAGCACCAGCAGCAGCGACCGATTCTCAGCTGCCGCATCACCCCCGCCACTGCGCCGGCCCGCCAATGCAAACAGGCTTCCCAGCAGCCGGGATAGCGATGCATGGCTACCGACACGGCGCGACAAAGCCGAGAGTTCTCGGTAGTAGGCCAGCGTGCGCTCTCGATCAGCCGTTGGCATAAACGCCTCCCTGCCACGCTGTTCGATCTGCTCAACGAGCGCCGCATCCCAACGATAGGTGACGGCAATCTCACCAGGGCGCAGGGAAATCTCCTGCAGTGCCTCGCGGGCAGCCCGGTACTCCGCGAAGCGCCGTTCCAACAGGTGCTCGCCAACCGCCACCAACGGCGTCACTGCCCAGCCCGGTATACGAAAGGTGCCCGCATTAATCCACAGTACATCGAGTTCACTGCCGCTAATGCCCAGCGCCAACGCGAGGTTGAAGTAAGCACCAAGAGAATTGGCAGGCAGTTGCAGCGTGTAGTTGAGTGCACCCAGGTTGTCCTGCAGGGAGACCTGGGCACGCTGGCGCTGCGGCAGTGGTAGCAGCGAGCGCAAGGCAATATTTAAATCACGCTGCGAAACCGTAATCGTGCGGACCTCGCCGTCACGTAAACCCCGAGGGTCATGGGCGTATAGCAGACTTTTGATGCGCTCAACATCATCCTGCTGAACAGTCGGCGCAGCCTCCACCAGGGGCCTGGATTCGAGACCGCTGTAGACGAACGCTAGCACGATGGCGAGCACGAGAAACAGGGCAAGAAAAAGCCCGGCGAACAAATGTTTGAACACGATAACTACCGCAAGTATGGACGATCAGGATAAGTCCCGGGCTGTGGCAGATCAAGGATTTGCTCGGGACGAAGCCACTGCAGAAACCTATTCCCTGCAGATTCAACATAAATCTGGTTAAAAACTGCATTCCCCTTTTGTGGTATACGCAAGCGTTCGCAGACCCCTCGTGATCCCCTAGTATTAAAGGTGTAACAAAAAAGGGGGAAACGCCATGATTATAACAACTGCGTTAATTCTAGTACTGGCAAGCGGTTACTGGCTGATGAAATTGGGCAAGCGTGCTGCCGCCAAGCCTACACCGGCCGGGCGCCCGGCAAATCGGTCAGGCAAATATCACGCTGTCTCTATCAATTCCGGCCACGGCTGTTGCTCCGCTGCGAAAGCCTTACGCTCCAAACGCTTTCTCACCATGGGCAAGGTACCCAGTTTGCCAGTGGCCAACTGCACCTCTGCTTCATGCACCTGCGGGTATGTTCGCCATGAAGACCGCCGCAGCGCTCAGGGCGACCGCCGGGCAGTGTACAGCATGCAGTCTGAACTGTATGACCTGGATGGAGCACAAAACCGGCGCGCAAAGCGCGGCCGCCGGACGTTGGACTGGTCACATGACGCTGCTGCAGATAGCAGCTTAAGGGATATCCAGTGGACCACCTAAGCATCTGCAGATAAGGCAGCACTCTAGCGCCATTATTATGAGTCGGATGGTGTGTGGAGAATGTGGGTGGTAAGTTAAAGAAAGGTAACGGATTTTCTGATGGAGTGGGGCAGGGAGGCCGAAACCGAGCTTATGCCGAAATTGGTGGTGGGGCAATATCGATCGGGTTGCGGTAAGTTGAAGAAGGGGAAGGGTTTTTCCGGACCGAACTACCGAACCGGCAGAGCAATCGCATGAGGTGACCAGGGTGCGTGAGCGGGGATATGTGGTCCGGCATCCCGGAGTTCAAGTCAATGAGGCAGGCTCAACAGTTTTCGGGCGCTCACGCGGCTGTCAGTAATCTATTCAATCTTGGGCGGCACTAGATTCGTGCTGAGTATTACAGGAATCCCAGGGAAAGTGCGTTTGCTGAATGGAGTAGGGCAGTGGTGTGGTGCTGGAGACTCAATTACTCAGCTCTGGGTACGTTAAGTTGTCAGAACCGTGCCAAGTCATCGAGTGTTTTCGATAGCTTTCAAAGCCCCGCAGGCTCCAGCCCCAGTGCCGCTCGCTGGGCGTTGAGGTTTTCGATCATCCGCCTCTGTATCGCCTGAAAACGCGGGTCGTCTTCGAGCGCCATCAGGGGGCGATTCATGTCGGCCAGTCTAAGGTCGCCGATATAGCCCTTGCTAACCGCGACGTCCAGCTTGGCGATGGCCTTGTCATGATCACCAGTCATTGCATAGTAATTGGCCTCATTGGTATAGAGGAGAAAATGGTCGAACCCTTCTCCCAATAATCTGTCATGGGCTGTGCGAACCCTGGTCATGGCGTCTTTGAAACGTTCTTGATTGCCGATCGCCCGATAGGCGAATGCCACCTGGAGCATTAGGGGGTAACCGTCGAAATCGTGCGGATAGTCCGTCTGGAACGTGTCGAGGTCGGCCCATCGTGTTTCCAGATACTGAATAAGTTTTTCTGCGCCGTCGACGGTGCCAAGAAGATCAAAAAGCGGCCCGATGTTTCCCTTGGCAGCCTGTTCCTGTGCCAGCAATGTTGCTTCGTTCCGCTTCCCCAGCTTTTTCTGTGCATAGAACTTGAAAAATGGCACAGACAATTGAGTCATACGCTCATATTGATGCGTGGAGAACAACCCAACTCCGAGAAACATTGCGAAAACATCGTCCTCCGGTCGCTTTTGGTAAGCCTCCTCGATTAAGGGCAGACCCTCGGCATACCGGCCGAGAGAAAAGAGTATTGTTGCCTGGTTATGCAGCATTTCCGGATCGTTGGGAAAGTAGGGGCTGACTCGCTTGAGCAATGCAAAGGATTCGTCCTGCCGTCCCCGGACGTTATATGTCGCTACGAGATTGCCGATTCCCGGTTTGTACAGTGGATCGCGCGCGCTGATGCCTTCAAGGAGTGGAAGAGTCTCTGCATGTTTTCCGGCGTTGCCGTAGGCGCTGCTCAACCAAAGGCTCGCGTCGATCAGGCTCGGGTTGATGGATAATGCCTTTGTAAGCATTTCGATAGCCTGCTGGTGCTCCTTGGGGCGGCCCAGATGATAAAGCCCCAATCCTGCCCAGCCCTCGGCCAGGTTGGGGTCTAGCGCCAGGGCCTTGTCCACATCCTGCTTCCCCAGTTGCTGTGACTCTTGTTCGGACAATGTGCCGTAATGGCTCAACAACAAGTAGGCTATGCCGCGCTGGGCGTATGCAGGGGCATATTTTGGATCTTTGCCGACGGCTGAATCCAGCAACGCAACGGCGGCTTCAATGGACAGCTGATTACGGGCATAAATTCGCTGCCGCGCCAGCAGATATAAATCGTAGACCTCAGAATCCGTGCGCGTGGATGCCAGTACGACCTTGCCATCCTTGAGCAGATGCGCCTTGAGTTGATCCAGGATCGCACCGGCGATTTCGTCCTGAATGGCAAACACGTCCGTCAGTTCGCGATCATAGGTGTCCGACCACAGGTGGTACCCGTCTTCCACGTTGATCAGTTGTGCCGTTATGCGCAGGGTGTTTGCCGACTTGCGTACGGACCCCTCAACGATGTTGTCTACATTGAGCATAGAGCCAATCTCGCGCAGATCAGTATCTTTGCCCTTGAAGGCAAAGGAAGAGGTGCGACCAGCTACCTTCAGCCCTGGCACACGGGCAAGCAAATTGAGTAACTCCTCTGATATGCCGTCGGAGAAGAATTCCTGGTCTTTGTCAGCACTCATGTTGACGAAGGGCAGAACGGCGATGGAGGCTGCGGTCGGCTCGACCGCAGCGGGATCAATGGCCGCGGCAGGAATCTCTGTGATCACTTCCTCATTAGCTTCACGGAGATAGGCGTCCCAAACGACGAAGCTGAGTGCAATCGCCATCAGGCCAATGATCACGAAATCGAGTTTGCGTCCGGTGACATGGGTAACCGATTGCGAGCGGTCAACCTCGTGCTCGCGCTTGATTCCATCGGGGGTAAGCTCAAATGCCCAGGCTAACAACGCGGCGAAGGGAAAACCAATCACACCGATATAGAAGACGATACTTTGCAGGCTTGGGGGAAGATTCAGCGCGGGCACAGCCATATCGGTAATCTGGATGATTACCCAGGCCAGGGCCAGATAAGCGACTCCAACCCGAAAAACATTTCTGCGTTTTAACTCTACTATGAGTTCCAGCATGGGGAACCCTTCCCGGATTACCAATTACCACTTATAGCATAGCAAAAAATGTACCATGTAGTGTAATTCCGTGATGGGTACTGACAGGTAAATTCACTGAATTTGATAGAAACGGTGGAGAGCCTGCCTGCTTTATCGGGCATGAATACTTACACGCGCCATCAGTTCCCACTGTACTGACTTGGGCTGCCTTAGACGACTTTGTTCCAGTAGTCGTCTACCCGTTGCTGCATGTCGTCGACCAGACTGCTCTCCTGCCCTGCCTGGAACAGATGTGAGAAGCGACCCTGCCGCCTGAGGTAGTCCTCCACTGGCGGGCGTTCCCTCGGTATGCGCGTGTGCACGACCTGGCCATCCACATACTCTTTGAGAGGCCAGATGCCTGTCTTCACCGCTAGTTTGCCAATTTCGACGGAGTCCCGGGGATCGTAGTCCCAGCCGGTGGGGCAGGGAGACAGGGCGATAATCATCCTCGGTCCCCTCATATCCCGAGCCTTTTCGATTTTTTTCGCCAGATCCAGGGGTTCACTGCCGATAACAGTTGCCACGTAGCTGGGGCGGTGGGCCGCCCAGATCGAAAACAGATCCTTCTTGTAACCGGGATACCCTTGACTGCCCCCGCTGGTGGCGGTGGCCGCACCGTGGGGGGTGGCGCTGGAGTACTGCTGGCCAGTATTGCCGTAACCCTCGTTGTCGTAGCAGATGTAGATGAAGTCCAGGTCCCGGTCCAGGGCGCCGGAAGTGGCGGACATGCCCATGCCGTAGGCTGAACCGTCCCCGGTTAACACCACCACCTGCAGGTCATCTGTGGGCGGCATACGTCCCTGCTGTAACAGGATATCCAGGGCGTCCCGTACGCCTTGTGCCCCGGCAGGTGCGGAGGCCATGGCGGTGTATAACCAGGAACCCCTGAATGGGGTGAACGGATAGACAGACAGCAGCGTCATGCAGCCGGCGGCGTTGACGAATACGGTTTTCTCACCCAGCACGTCGTAGATTTGGTGCAGGGCCTCGAGAGCGCCGCAACCACTACACATGGGTGTGCCCGTGCCCAGCAGATGGGTCGAGGGCAAGTCTTTCATTCGCTTGATGATGTCGCTCACGCTTCGTCCCTCCCGCCGCTATGTTGTTGCGGCTCGCGGATCGGGGAAGTCTCTTCCCGTTCCACCAGGGCTATGGACTGTAGCTTGCGGATTTCGCGCAATTCGTCCTCGGTGTATAGCAGGCGCGGCGGCGGGGTCTTGCCGGTCGCCACCGCCTCACGGGTAACTGCCGCCATCTGGTAGAATTCCTCCGGTGCTATCTCACGTCCCCCCAGGCCGCCAATAAAGCTGGCAAGCACGGCCGGAGCCAGTGGCCGGCCGTAGAGTGCGGCGCACAACTCTGTGTGCAATACCCCACCCTGGCCCATGGACAGGTTCTGGTCGATGACGGCAACACCCTGCACACCCTGCAGCGCGTCTGCGATGATGTCGGCGGGGTAGGGTCGCAGCAGTCGAGGCCGCAGCAGCCCCACCCGGTGTCCCGCGTCCCGCAGCCGGTCCACCGCCTCCCTGGCCTTGGTAGCGAAGGAGCCTATCATGTAAAACACGACCTCCGCGTCGTCGCAGCGGTAGGTCTCCACAACGCCCCGGTCCCGTCCAAAACGGGCGCGGAAGTCTTCGGCAATTCCGCTGTAGACTGTCACTGCATGCTGCGCGGCCAGGTGTGTCTCATAGCGGAAATAGGAATAGGGGCTGCCCCCCAACACGGCCACCGCCTGGCTCTCTGGTGCACTTGCCGCAAAACGGATCATGCCGGGATCGAAGGGTGGCAGGAACTCATTGACCGCGGCCGGATCCGGCAGGTTCACCGGTTCTCTGGTGAAGGACAGGTAGAACCCGTCCAGGTTGACCATTACGGGCAGGCGCACGGCGGGATCCTCCGCCAGGCGGTAGGCCATCAGGACGCCGTCAACCACCTCCTGGCAGTCGGCGCAGTGAATCTGCAGGAAGCCGCTGTCGCGGGCGGCCAGTACGTCATTGTGGTCGGCCTCCAGGGTGATGGGCGCGGACAGGCCGCGCGACACGTTGACCAGTACAAAAGGAGCGCGCCAGCCGGCTACCGTGTAAATCATCTCCATGGCGTGCAGTAATCCCTGGCTGGAGGTAGCACTGAATACCCTGACACCTGTGGCGGCCGCTGCGCCCGCTGCGGTAAGCATTGAATGCTCCGACTCCAGGGTGACCATCCGACCTTCCATGTCACCGCCGTCTAGCCAGCCTCCCAGGGTCTCGATGATCTCAGTCTGGGGGGTGATGGGGAATGCGGGTATATAGTCCACCCGCGCCAGGCGCGCTCCCCAGGCCGCGGCAACATTACCGGTCAGTAGGGTCGGTGCCATTGTCTTCTCCCGGTGAGTTCGCCTGTTGTTCCTGTTGCTGGGCAAGGTATTCGGGTACGCTGCCAATAGCATGGGGTGGACAGACCCCAACACAAATCATACAGCCCTTGCAGTGATCGTAATCTATCATGGGGATGTCCTGTTCCACTGCGATCGCGCTGTCGGGGCATAAGCTACTGCACACCCACCAACATTTGCTACAACGATCGTAATCGATCACCGGGCGCAGGGTGCGCCACAGCCCGGTTCGAACCTGGACGCTGTTAGCGATGGCGCGAATGTCGGGCGCGGCGATACTGGCATCGTCCATCGGCAACTCGATCCAGGAAGGCGGTTTGTAGTCACTTGCGCTGACTACGGTTCCCTCGACCACTAATCCGCGATGTGCCGTCATGGCATCGAACGCCGTCAGTGCGTTGTCGCGGTTAGTGGCCACCACTTCCGTTCCCAGGGAGGCCAGTTCCTCCCCGATGGCCGCCTCCAGTGTCGCGGGTTCTATCACCCCCAGCAGACAGGCCGCAGCACCGGCGCAGGTGGCCCCTATATGGGGCAGTTCGGCCCGGTCCTGGGCTTCCTCTGTCGCCGGGAGGATGAGTAGCGTAGCTGCCAGGTTGAGGCGATGGCGCCATGTTTCCGCTGCTTCTGGAGAATTCACCAGCACTACGGTAGCCGCCGTTATCCCCTGCAAAGCGCCTGCTGCTGGCACCGCCAGCAGTGTGTCATCCGCTACCACCACCAGGTCCGGTCGGTGGATCACGCCGCGTTCTTTGATGGCATCCCCTGCGGCCGTCGCGCGGGCTGCCCGCACGGTGGAAAAAATGGGGGCTCCGCGTCGCTCGGCACCGTACTTCGGTGCATCCTGCACGGTGAATCCGGACCGGAACAGGGCCGTGCCCAGCACCCGACTCGCCATCTTTATTCCCTGGCCGCCACGGCCATGTATGCGTATCCGATACATGTGAAGAGCTCCTAGAACAGGCTCCAGCGCCGTAATGCCATGGCTCTGCGCACCCGACGATGGGCCATATCCTCTGCCGCGTGTCGCGGCAGGCAGTTGTCACAGCGCACGATGTCCAGCACCCGGCGCACGTTGTAGGTCAGTTTTTCCGCGACGGTGTCCATGGCTGCGGCCTCGCTAGCGCCGTGGTACTCCATGGCGGCGCAGATGACACCCCCGGCATTGGCGATGAAATCCGGGATACAGAGCACACCGCGTTCGTGCAGAATTTTTTCTGCTCCCGGGGTCATCGGTATGTTGGCCCCGGACACCACCATAGCGGTCTGCAGTCGATTCACGTTGTCCTCCCGGATTACGTCCGGCCGGGCGGCGGGAATCCAGATATCGCAGTTCACATCGATGATGGACTCCGCATCCCCCTTGCGGACGCCGGGATCATCCGGGTAATCGACGACATTGCCATCTTTCTCCTTCAGTGCCATTAATTGCGCTACATCCAGGCCGTCTGCGCAGGAAACCGTGCCGCGAATATCCGCCACCCCCACAATGATGGCGCCCTCCTCAGCGAGGAAGCGGGCGGTGTGCTTGCCCACGGCGCCGAAACCCTGGATCGCCACCCGGGCGCCTGCCAGTTCCCGCTGTTGGTATTCACACGCCACCTTGATGGCGTGCAGCAGGCCCCAACCTGTGGCACCGATCTCATCCAGCGGGATGCCGCCCAGTTCTCGTGGCAGGCCGACCGCGCGCCCGATCTCGTCGCGCACCCAGCCCATGCACTGTTCGTCTGTTCCCATGTCCGGACCGAAGATATACTGCTCGACCTCTTCCAGGGCGCAGGCAAAGGCACGCACCAGCTCCTCCTTCTGCGCTATCGGCATGCCCGGGTCGCCGTAGAGCACGGACTTACCCCCTCCGTGGGGTAGATCGGCGGCGGCGTTCTTGAAGGTCATTGCCCGCGCAAGCCGCAGGCACTCTTGGGTGCTTACGTCCGGGGCCATGCGCACCCCGCCGATCGACGGGCCGCGGGAGACGTTGTCCACCACCAGCGTGCCGCGCAGCCCGACGGATGGCTCGTATACCTCTATAATCTTGAAGGGCCCGAATTCATCGTATGTGATTGCCGTCATTATCTGCTGACCTCCTGAATCCTGCCGAGAGTGCACCACACCCCCGCCTGAAATCACTCTAGCTCGTTTTCGCTGCTTCCGAGAGCATGTATTGCTGAGTGCAGGGTCTTAAGTTTGATCGCTTTGACTTAGGTCAAGGCTTTGATGGGAGGGTGGAGCTCGGTTGCGGCTACTGACAAGCTAAATGTCGGAAATGGGATAATCCGGCTCATGGATACATTTAAACGTCACCGCTTCCCGCCCGATATCATCAGCTATGCCATCTGGCTCTACTAGCGCTGCAATCGCAGTCACCGCCGGTGTGCCGGACCACTCATCGAAGGTCTACTGGCTGAAGTGTATCTTCAAGCAAAGCGTGATGGGGCTGCAGCCAAGCGATTCTTCAGGCGCTTGCTCAAGTCACATGGCGGCGAACCCAGAAAGGTCGTGACCGACAAACTGCGGAGTTATGGCAGTGCGTTCGTTGAGTGGAGTAGGGCAGTCGCTTGAGAGCAGGTGGCAGATTTCTATGATCTGTCCGAGTTACTTTGGCAGAACCATTGATGTAACTGTCATGGTGATGCGGTGGCAGAAAGCTTCTTTTAATTGCAAAAGAGCGATCAAATCTGTCGCTATATCTACGCAACTCGATACGTCGACGTGGTTTCAATAATAATCTGTTGCCGGTAGAGTATGAGAAGTGTTGCCGGCTAATTAGCTGCAACAAGAAAAGGGCAAGGTTTCTAAATGGCAGATAATGAATATGAGTATTTGGACAAATCCTTTGGATATATTGTCAGCGCCGCCGCAGCGGTTGAGCAGATTTGGACAGGAGGCATTTGGACGGAAGGCCCTGTTTATTTCCCTTCGCAAAAATCACTGATATGGAGTGATATACCCAATAACCGCATGATGAGGTATGACGAAACTACAGGTCAGGTAGGCGTGTTTCGACAATCATCCAATTTTGCAAATGGCAATACTGTAGATCGCCAGGGAAGACTCGTTAGCTGTGAGCATGGATCGCGGAGCCTGACTCGTACTGAACATGATGGAACGATCACGGTTCTCGTTGACCGATTTGAAGGTAAACGTTTTAACAGTCCCAATGATGTCGTAGTAAAGTCAGACGACAGCATTTGGTTTACCGATCCGGCTTACGGTATTGAAACTGATTTCGAAGGCCACCGCGCCGAGAGCGAGATAGGTAGCGACAATGTCTATTGCCTTAACCCTCACACGGGCGAATGTCGAATGGTTGCAGATAGCTTTAAACGACCTAACGGACTGGCTTTTTCAGCGGATGAAAACAAATTGTATATTGTCGATTCCGGTGGATGGCGCTTTCCGGAAAACCCGCATCATATTCGATGCTTTAATGTGTCAGATAAAAATGAATTATCTGGCGGCGACGTTTTTGCTGAATGTACTGAGGGCGTATTCGACGGGTTTCGTCTGGATGAGCTAGGCCACATTTGGACTAGTGCGGGAGATGGTGTCCATTGCTATCACCCGGATGGGAAATTGCTTGGGAAAATATTAGTGCCCGAAGGCGTGTCAAACCTGACATTTGGCGGTGAGCGGCATAATCGCCTGTTTATCACGGCCACTTCATCTGTTTACAGTGTGATGATACGGGTAAAGGGGCTAACCTTATTTTAGTGTGTGGCCGGGCACTTTTTTGACAGACATATTTTTATATAGACTGCATGTCAAACTATTCGCCAGCTCCTGTTTTCAATGATAAGAAGTGGCTTAAACCCCGTGGATGCGAGGCGTTTTTCCTCGCCTCAAACACTTAACTTGGCAGAGCCCGTGGCGGTATTCCGCTGCAGGTTTAGTTAACCTGCCAAAACCAACCTATGTCATACTCAGTTAACTACAGTGTATCAGTGGTGCGAAAATGAAATATCTAGCAGGGCTTTTGATTTTTCTATCTGGCCAGGCATTGGCTGGGCCAAAGCTTTATGTGTTCGACTGCGGGCTGCTTAACCTTGAGAGCCTTGAGATATTCAATCTAGCAGAGAACGAGTCGTCCGTCCGTCAGATGTTCGTCCCCTGCTATTTAGTAGAACATAAAAACGGCTTATTATTTTGGGACGGAGGCTTGCCCAAGACTGTTGCCGATGCTGATGGGCCAGTATCAATTGACGGTGGCAGCATGGTTTACGACCGCTGGATAGTTGACCAATTAGTTGATATGGGTATTGGCCCGTCTGACATAACCTATGCAGCGTATTCTCACCTTCATTTTGACCATGCTGGTGCAGCCAATTCGTTCGTCAAAAGTAATGTAATAATGCAGAAAAAAGAATGGGATGCAGCTTTTGGGGATGGCGGCGAATTTATTGATACTACTTTATTCGATGGACTGAAGAAGGCGAATGTTACGTTTATCGACGGTGACCACGACGTATTCGGGGACGGTAGCGTCACTTTGATATACACCCCGGGGCATACACCAGGGCATCAGGTACTGCTGCTCAAACTAGATAATACTGGTCAGATACTGCTTTCTGGCGACCTGTATCACACGCAGGCCAATCGCAAACTGCAAAGAGCTCCTAACTTCAATCACAACGAAGAACAGACGTTGAGTTCGATGAAAAAAGTGGAGCGGTTTTTGGCTGATACCGGCGCAACTCTATGGATAGAGCACGATAAGGCATTGGCTGATACGCTGAAGAAGGCGCCGCAGTACTACGACTGACAGAAAATGTTGTAGTGACGGTTACAGTTAGATTAGTAGACTCCGCTTATATCTCAAGTATTTTCGTCAGACGGCTCAATAAACTGACGTTGGAAAATATCTTCGCGTCTTCAAACTGAACAAATAGCGAAACAACAGGTGATTTTATGAAAACAATCGTATTGGGCGAAGCGGGACTGACCGTACCAGCTATCGGTTTGGGTTGTATGGGAATGAGTGCTTTTTATGGCCCCACTGACGAATCGGAGGCCTTGGCAACATTGGATCGCGCATTGGAGCTTGGCTGTAATTTTTGGGACACTTCTGACATTTATGGTCCTTATACCAATGAAGAGTTACTGGCCAAGTCGATGCGGGGGCGTCGAGAGAAGATCACTCTGGCGACTAAATTTGGAATCATGCAAAAAGGCGGCAAAATTGTTGGCCTCAATGGCACGCCTGAATATTTGCAGCAGTGTTGTGACGAATCGCTGGCGCGCTTGAAAACAGATACTATCGATTTGTATTACCAGCATAGAATCGATCCCTCGGTGCCGCTTGAGGACACAATGGGCGCTCTGGCCGATTTGGTGCAAGCAGGCAAGGTGCGCTACATCGGTTTGTCCGAAGCCTCAAGTGAACAACTGCGAGTGGCAAACGCAGTGCATCCGGTTTCCGCGCTGCAAACGGAATACTCACTTTGGTCGCGGGAAGTCGAACCTGACATATTGCCAACCTGTAGAGAACTGGGTATTGGCTTTGTCGGGTACAGTCCTCTGGGCAGGGGATTTTTGACAGGGAAGTTAAAAAAGCTTGAAGATTTGGCTGAAGATGATTGGCGCAGAGATAACCCGCGTTTTACAGAACAAGCCTTTGCCAAAAATGCAGCGCTAGTTGCAGCGATCCAGGATGTTGCTGCTGGAGCCGGCGTCACGGCTGGTCAGATCGCTCTTGCCTGGCTGTTGCACCAGGGAGATGATATCTGTTTGATACCGGGCACCAAGCGCATTAAGTATCTTGAGCAAAACTTGGCGGCAGCGGAAGTCGTACTAAGCGCCGCGCAACTTTCTCAGCTCGACGAACTGTCATCAGGGTTTGAGGTTGAGGGCACCCGATATGGATAGCTGGTGTATGATTCGTCGTAATCAGTATCGTCAGCGCATTCCCATTCAGCGCTGAGTACCTACCGTAAGCAACTTATCAAACCTGTTATTGATGATGGAGAAGGTTGCTTGAAACAAGTAACCGTCTTTGTGTTCAGCTGTCAGACCTATTATCTTGAAAATTGTCCAAGCATGAGGTGATTAGAGTCGATCTCCGCGAGGAAAAATAGATGCTCCATAGTAAAACTGGAAGTGGTACTGGCCCCTGCGTGACTCGAATGCGGGACCTACCGATTCTGGCTGCCAGCGCGTCCACCCTGACCTGAACCATCTCATCACCCACGGCACTAACCGCTTGCGCGGTGGAAGCTACTGGCGTCTTACACGGTCGATACCGCGGTGCCGGGCTAGCATCTCTTCGACGCACTCTGGTTTGAGTGGGTCCTTCCCCTGCAGAAACAACTCGATATGTTCCAGTTGATCATTACCCCAGAACAGTTCGCCATCAACAATAAATGTGGGAACGCCAAATACACCCTGACCGATTGCCAATTCTGTCTCCAGATGCAGAGCATCTTTTACTTCTTGTGTTTCTATCGCTGCTAATAGCGCAGTAGCGTCGAACCCAGCGCTGATCAGAATGGGTGCCAGTTCGATCGTGGAACCCAAGTCCGCCCCCTCAGACCAGCCAGCGCAAAACAGCGTGTCAATCAGTTGTGGTTGATACTCTCCGCAAACTTCTGGTAGCGAGAGTCTAAGGCTCGGTAGCGGATTGTATGGGTGAAAGCGAGGTGGATTAAATTTGAATCCATGCAGTTTTGCATAGCGATAACAATATTTATATAAAGCTGTTTTTTTTGGGTCTATCTCTGCCGGTCCCAGTTGACCCCAATGATCCAGTAGTTTTCCGAATACCACGGGGTGGGGGCGCAGATCAACACAGTAGCGCTGGCACAAGGGCTGTAGCTGGCGCCACGCAAAATAAGCATAGGGAGATAGGTAGTCGAAATAAAAGTGCATTTCGGGGGTGGTCATAGAGACTCCCACTGCGGAGGACTGTGCCAGTGTGTCACGTAGGGTGAGAGCTTGTCGATACAGTATAAATTTACTGGGCTACACCAGAGGTGGATATCCAAAACACCCATCCCTCCGATATATTCGGGTGCTGGAAGTGCGTATAGGTTTACTACCGCTGGAAGCGCCTCAACATCCCCTCCCGACCAACGGGTTACTCCTTCGCTGCAGGTGTCACGCCGGCCACGTAAAGCAGGCCAGCCATAATGGCCATGTTCTTGACGAAGTTCTGCATTTCATGCGCGCGCTGTAGCCCTTCCTCCATACCCCAAAAGTCGTGCATGAACAGGCTGATAACCAAGGTAAGGCCCGCCAGCACAAAGGCCATCAACTGAGTGCGCCAGCCTGCCACCAGGCTAGCGCCGCAGCCAATCTGAAGAATAATGGTAAGGACCAATAACAGGGGTA
>JBALVO010000094.1:0-14438 GCA_036961445.1 Halioglobus sp. | reverse complement strand
CTGCGAACAGTCTTGACACCGGCGTCTTCCAGGGCCGCAAACTTCTCGTCGGCAGTACCCTTGCCGCCAGAGATGATGGCGCCAGCATGCCCCATACGCTTGCCTTTAGGCGCGGTAACACCGGCAATATAGGACACTACAGGCTTGGTCACATTCGCTTTGATATAAGCTGCCGCTTCTTCCTCTGCAGTACCACCGATTTCACCGATCATAACGATGGCCTCAGTTGCCGGGTCCTTTTCAAACATCGCCAGGATATCAATGAAGTTGGAGCCCGGAATCGGATCACCACCAATACCAACGCAAGTAGACTGACCGTATCCCGCATCCGTGGTCTGCTTGACCGCTTCATAGGTTAAGGTCCCTGAGCGCGAGACAATACCGACCTTGCCTGGCAGATGGATATGGCCAGGCATGATGCCTATTTTGCACTCACCGGGAGTGATAACGCCCGGACAGTTTGGTCCTACCAGGCGTACGCCCAGTTCATCACACTTTACCTTGGCCTCCAGCATATCCAGTGTCGGAATGCCTTCAGTGATACAGACAATCAGCTTGATGCCACCATTGGCAGCTTCCAGGATTGAATCCTTACAAAAAGGAGCCGGCACATAGATCACAGACGCGTCAGCCCCGGTGACTGCCACAGCCTCAGACACCGTGTTAAACACGGGCAACCCCAGGTGTTCCTGGCCGCCTTTACCCGGTGTGACACCACCGACCATTTGCGTGCCGTACTCAATGGCCTGCTCTGAGTGAAAAGTACCCTGTGAACCAGTAAAGCCCTGGCAGATTACCTTGGTGTTTTTGTCAATTAAAATGCTCATTATGCTGTACCTCCCGCTGCTTTCACTGCCTGTTCTGCAGCATCTGTGAGGCTACTGGCAGCAATAATATTCAATCCACTGTCAGCCAAAACTTTTTGACCCAATTCCGCATTGTTGCCTTCCAGGCGCACAATGACAGGAACTTCAACGCCAATCTCCTCAACTGCACCGATCACGCCTTCGGCAATCAGGTCACAGCGTACGATACCGCCAAAGATATTGATCAGCACCGCTTTTACCTTGTCGTCAGACAGTATGATCTTGAACGCCTCGGATACGCGTTCCTTGGTAGCGCCGCCGCCAACATCGAGGAAGTTGGCAGGAAAGCCGCCATGCAGCGCCACAATGTCCATAGTACCCATAGCCAGGCCTGCGCCGTTTACCATGCAACCAATGTTGCCATCCAGGGCAACATAGTTCAGCTCCCATTTGGCCGCGTGTGACTCACGCGCATCTTCCTGGGAAGGATCGTGCATTTCATTGAGTTGCTTTTGACGGTACAGCGCGTTGCCGTCAACACCGAGCTTGGCGTCCAGGCAGTGCAGGTTACCCTCATCGGTAATTACCAGCGGGTTAACTTCGATCAGAGCCAGGTCTTTTTCCACAAACAACTGCGCAAGACCCATAAATATTTTTACGAACTGCTTGATCTGTTCGCCCTTGAGACCCAGCTTGAACGCCAATTCCCGGCCCTGGTATGGCTGCGCGCCAACCATCGGATCAATGGTAGCGCGGAGAATTTTCTCTGGTGTTTCCTCGGCCACTTTCTCGATCTCTACACCACCTTCGGTAGATGCCATGAAAACGATGCGCCGCGAAGAACGATCAACCACCGCGCCCAAATACAGCTCCTCAGCAATATCGGTACAGGATTCAACCAGAATTTTGCTGACCGGCTGACCATTTTCATCCGTCTGGTAGGTCACCAGGTTCTTACCCAACCACTGCTTGGCAAACTCGGTAATCTCGTCTTTGCTCTTTACCAGCTTCACACCGCCAGCTTTGCCGCGTCCACCTGCGTGCACCTGGGCTTTCACCACCCACATATCACCACCGATTAAATCCGCCGCTTCTGCTGCCGCCTCGGGGGTATCAACCGCATATCCTTTGGACACCGGCAGACCATACTCTGCAAACAGCTGTTTGCCCTGATATTCATGAAGGTTCATGCTCTATCCTGTTTTAGTTTGCTGCTTTCATTAATTGAGGCCGCCAGGCACGCACAGTGCTACCAAACAACCAGTGTGAGCCCGTATGCGTCGGCGATATTTTTGTTGCACGCACCCGGGCGAGTTCTATTTGCGTTTCTTCCGATTAGCGATATGAATGGCATGACCATCTACTGCCAGCGCTGCTTCATGCACAGCTTCCGACAGAGTCGGATGGGCAAACACAGTCAGGGCCAGGTCTTCCGTGCTGGAGCCAAATTCCATGGCTATCACTACCTGTTGTACCAAGTCGGCTGCGGAGGGACCCACAATATGGCAACCAAGAATTCGATCTGTCTCGGCGTGGGAGATCAACTTGACCATTCCGTCCGAATCGTTCGCTGCGAGTGCTCTACCGCTGGCGACAAACGGAAAGGTACCGGTTTTGTAGGCGACACCATCCGCCTTCAATTCCTGTTCGGTTTTACCCACAGCGGCGACCTCCGGGTGGGTGTAGATCACCGAAGGAATGCAGTCGTAATTCATCTGGGCCTGCTTGCCGGCGATGCGTTCAGCCACCATTACGCCCTCTTCCGATCCTTTATGCGCGAGCATCGGCCCACGGACAATGTCACCAACAGCATAGACATGCGGCGCTTCAGTCTCGCAGTAATCATTAACGTAGATGTAACCGCGTTCATCCAACGTGAGGCCGCTATCGGATGCAAACAACTCTTCGGATCTTGGCCTACGACCTACCGCGACAATCAACTTGTCGAAAATCTCGACATGTTCACCATCGGAAGTACTAAAAGAGACCTCCACCGCACCGTCTTTGACCACGGCGTTGGTAACACGGGCGCCGAGGCGAATATCCATGCCCTGTTTCTTGAAAATCTTGGCCGATTCCTTGGCGATCTGCGCGTCCATCATGGGCAGAAACTCATCCAGGGCTTCCAGCACAACCACTTCCGAACCCAGGCGACCCCACACACTACCCAGTTCGAGGCCGATAACACCGGCTCCAATTACGCCAAGCCGTGCTGGAACTTCGGTCAATTCCAGCGCACCGGTTGAGTCGATAATGTATTCATTGTCTATTGGCGCAGGAGGAATATTAACGGGTACGGAGCCCGCTGCGACAATGATGTTACTGGCTTCGATTACCTGGACATTACCATCCTTGTCTGTGACCTCCACTTTGGCCCCAGCAAGCACTTTACCAGTACCGGAAATTGCCGTTACACCATTGTGTTTGAACAGGCCCGCTATGCCGCCAGTCAATTGGCCAACGATCTTGTCTTTGCGTCCGAGCATGGCCGCAATGTCTATTTTTGGCGCTTCCACGGTGATACCGTGAATAGCAAAATGGTCGCGCGCCTCGGCGAACTTGTGACTGCTATCCAACAGCGCCTTGGAGGGTATACAACCAACATTGAGGCAAGTCCCACCCAAAAGAATTGCACCTTTGTCATCCAGCCACTGCTCTACACAGGCTGCGGACAGACCGAGCTGGGCAGCTTTGATTGCGGCCACATATCCGGCCGGCCCAGCGCCAATTACCAAAACATCATATTTTTCAGACATATTCTTTCTCGATAAAATTCATTTCACAGTGGCTACGACCACCACCAGGCATCGCAGCTCGGTATTCGCGTTACAATTGGAGCAGGATCCGCGCCGGGTCCTCAATCAGATCCTTGATCGCCACCAGAAACTGCACCGCCGTCTTGCCGTCAATTAACCGGTGATCATATGACAAAGCCAGGTACATCATTGGCAAAATAACGACCTGGCCGTTTACCGCCATCGGACGCTCCTGAATCTTGTGCATACCCAGGATACCGGTCTGCGGTGGATTGAGTATTGGGGTCGATAACAAGGAGCCGAATACGCCTCCATTGGTGACGGTGAAAGTGCCGCCGGTCATATCGTCGATGGTCAGCTTGTTGTCGCGGGCACGCAAACCCAAATCCTTGACAGCCGCCTCTACATCAGCAAGGCTCATAAAATCCGCATCGCGCATTACCGGCACGACCAGACCACCTTCCGTGGACACTGCGACGCCAATATCCTGATAACCGTGATAAACCACGTCGCTACCATCGACGGAAGCATTTACCGCAGGAAAGCGTTTTAGTGCTTCGCAGGCCGCTTTAACGAAAAAGCCCATAAAGCCCAGGCGTGTGCCATTGTGTATCTTCTCAAACTGATCTTTATACTTGCTGCGCAGCGCCATGACGGGGGCCATATTCACCTCATTGAAGGTGGTGAGCATGGCAGTTTCCTGCGTGGCCTGTAGCAGTCGCTCGGCAATCTTCGCGCGCATACGCGTCATTGGTACGCGTTTTTCAACGCGTTCGCTGGACGGGCCAAGCGGCGCACCCTGATCACTCACCGCAGGAGCTGCCGCCGGAGGCTTAACGGCCGGTGTAGCAGTTTCGCGAGTCTTCATGTGAGCGACAACATCTTCTTTGGTAATACGACCGTTCTTGCCGCTACCGGCGATCTGCCTGATGTCCAGTTTGTGTTCATCCACCAGTTGCCGCGCGGCCGGCCCCAGTAATGCAGCGACATCAGTATCATCTGCCACCGGAGCTGCGTCCGTCACAGCTGCAGATGCAGGCGCCCCAGCGGAAGCTGTCGCAGCACCCTGCTCCAGCGTCGCCAGTAGCTGCTCGCTGAGTATCGTGTCGCCTTCTTGCGCATGGATCCTGGTGATCACGCCATCTTCGGGTGCGACCACCTCCATCACAACCTTGTCCGTCTCGATTTCTACGATAAGCTCATCGCGAGCCACAGCTTCGCCTTCCGTCTTGTGCCAGGCTGCTACTTCACCGTCTGCAATCGATTCGGGAAAAGCAGGTGCTTTTATTTCAATAGCCATTTCTATTCCTTTGTACCGCTATCATTCGCCTGGCCGTCAACTGCCAGGGCTTCGTTGATGAATTTTTCCTGTTGCTCCACATGCAGTGCCATATATCCAGCCGCTGGTGCCGCAGAAGCATCTCTACCAACATAACGCAGGTATACCTCTGGTTTGTGCATATGAATAACCCGCCGCATATGGTGCTGGCTGGCGTACCAGGAACCCTGGTTCATAGGCTCTTCCTGGCACCATACCGCATCGATAACATTCGGATACGAACTCACCAGAATGTCGAGCAGCTCAGCCTCCGGGAACGGATACAACTGCTCCAGTCGCAGAATCGCAATGTGATCCAGCGAGCGCTCGCGACGTGCTGCTCGCAAATCGTAAAAAACCTTACCGCTGCAAACAATGATGCGCTCTACCTTGGACTTGTCCAGGTCGTCCGTCTCATCCATAACATTGTGAAAATGCCCGTGGGCCAGTTCTTCCAGTGTTGAGATAGCTTCTTTATGGCGCAGCAGGCTTTTCGGCGACATCACGATCAGTGGCTTGCGCAGTGGACGGATCGCCTGGCGTCGCAGCATATGGTAGACCTGCGCCGGGGTGGTCGGGATACATACCTGGATATTGTGCTCTGCACAAAGCTGCATAAATCGCTCCAGGCGAGCTGAGGAGTGCTCTGGGCCCTGTCCCTCGTAGCCGTGTGGCAATAACATGGTCAAGCCATTTAGTCGCTGCCACTTGTGTTCACCGCTGGTAATAAACTGGTCGATAACCACCTGTGCGCCGTTGGCAAAATCACCAAACTGAGCCTCCCATATCACCAGGCCCTGGGGCAACGTAGTGGAATAGCCATACTCAAACGCCAGCACAGCCTCTTCCGAGAGCAGTGAGTCGTGAATGACGAACGTGCCCTGCTCCGGCGCGACATGTTGCAGCGGAACATACGCAGAGCCCTCCTGTTGATTGTGCAAGACCGCGTGACGATGGGAAAACGTGCCACGGCCAACATCCTGACCGGTCAGCCGTATTGGGTAACCCTGCTTGAGCAGCGAGGCATACGCCAGGTTCTCGGCAAACCCCCAATTGATCGGCATGGCACCTGCCGCCATCTTGCGGCGATCTTCCAGTATTTTCGAAACCTGCCGCTGCAACGGAAAATTGTCCGGTGCCACATTGGTATCATGCGCCAGACTCTGCAGCTCATGGATATCCATAGTGGTGTCGGCCGGCAGTGTCCAATGATGGCCCAGATAGGGTGACCAATCGACAAACAAGGACTTGTTGGGTTCTGATACCAGGTTGCTTACCAACGGCTCACCGCGGTCCAGGGAGTCGCGGAAACGATCCACCAGGAACTGGTCTTCACTTTCGTTAAGCACACCGTCCGCGATAAGTTTGGCGGCGTACAAATCACGCGTGGTTGCATGCGAGCGAATTTTTTTGTACATCAGAGGTTGCGTGACTGACGGCTCATCGGCCTCGTTATGGCCGCGACGTCGGTAACAAATAAGATCTATCACCACGTCCTTGTTAAATTCCGTGCGGTAGTCCACTGCCATCTGGGTAACAAACAATACAGCTTCGGGGTCGTCACCATTGACGTGGAAAATCGGCGCCTGCACCATTTTTGCAATATCCGTGCAGTACTCGGTGGAACGCACGTCCTCACGCTTGTTCGTGGTAAAGCCGACCTGGTTATTAATAACGATATGAATGGTACCGCCGGTTTTGTAGGCCCGCGTCTGGGACATCTGGAATGTCTCCATCACCACGCCCTGCCCGGCAAAGGCGGCATCGCCATGAATCACTATGGGCACCACACGTACGCCAGTCTCGTCGTTGCGCCTCTCCTGGCGCGCGCGCACCGAACCTTCTACCACAGGTGACACGATTTCCAGGTGGGAAGGGTTGAACGACAGAGCCAGGTGTACTTCGCCGCCGGGGGTCATTACATTGGAGGAAAAGCCCTGGTGGTATTTAACATCGCCGGACGTTTCATACTCCACCCGACCTTCAAACTCGGCAAACAACTCCGAGGGGTTCTTACCCAGAATATTGATCAATACATTGAGCCGTCCCCGGTGGGCCATACCCAATACAATCTCCTGGGCACCGTAGGATCCGCAGCGCTGCACCATCTCCGACAGCATGGGAATCAGGCTCTCCCCACCTTCCAACCCGAACCGCTTGGTTCCGGGGTACTTGGAACCCAGCGATTTCTCCAGCCCCTCGGCATTGATCAAGCTGCACAGCAGCTGCGTGCGAACTTCCTTGCCATAGTCCGGTGCTGAGCGCACAGACTCCATGCGCTGCATCACCCAGTGCCGTTCCTCAGTGTCCACAATATGCATGAACTCTGCGCCAATAGTGTTGCAGTAGGTACGCTCAATGGCGTCGAATATCTCACCCAGAGTAGCGTCGGCCTTGCCAATGTGCAGGCTGCCAGTTTGAAAAACGGTATCAAAGTCGGCCGTTGACAGCTTATGAAAGCTCAGCTCCAGATCGGGAACATGGTCACGCTGGGCCAAGGCTAATGGATCCAGCAGCGCTTTCTGGTGGCCACGCTGACGATAAGCGGAAATCAACTGTACAACCTGAACCTGCTTGCGCTCGTATTCAGTCGCCTGGGAATCATGTTGCACCGTGGCTTCAGTGCGCACCCGCATCTTACTGATCTGGGCAAAGCGATCCCGAACCACAGAATGAGGCACATCCTCGATCTGGACTATGTCAGATTCCACACGCGGCAATTTGTCAAAATAATCGCGCCACTGCTCAGGCACCCCATTAGGGTCCTTCAGGTAGGACTCGTAGAGATCCTCCACATACGTGGCATTGCCACCTGCTATGTGTGAGCTCCGCCGCAGGAGCTCCATTGCGCTTTCTTGCATCTCGACCCTTCCAGGGTTTGAATTATCGCTAGCCGGCGCCTATCACAGGGCAACCGGTTTCACGGCAGATCACTGCTGAGTCTAGCAGCGCTTTCGCTACTGTGCCGCTACGACCATGGGCGTATCGGTGGAACCCGCGCTGCCGCTATAAAAAAAGTGACAGGTAAAGCTAGCTTAAATCTTTTATTTCAATACGTTATGACAATTTATTAATGTTAAATCGCACGAGTAAGAAGCATGTTCCGAATGTGTCCTATCGCCCTGGTAGGGTTCAAACCTTTGGGGCATACATTGACACAGTTCTGAATGCCGTGACAACGAAACACACTGAACGGGTCATCCAGGTTAGACAACCTCTCCTCGGTGGCGGTATCACGTGTATCTGCCAGGAAGCGATAAGCCTGCAACAGACCTGCCGGACCAATAAACCGCTCCGGGTTCCACCAGAACGATGGACAAGAAGTAGAACAGCAAGCGCACAGAATGCACTCATACAAGCCATCGAGTTTCTCCCTGTCTTCAGGAGACTGCAGTCGCTCGATCGCTGGCGCCGGGGTGTCATTTTGCAAATAAGGCTGCACTTTTTCGTACTGAGTGTAAAACATACTCATATCGACGATAAGGTCACGAATCACAGGCAGACCCGGCAGCGGGCGGACCACCAGCTTGTTGTTCTTTACTGTCGCGGACAATGGGGTAATGCATGCCAGTCCGTTCTTGCCGTTCATATTCATACCGTCTGAGCCGCAAACGCCTTCTCGGCACGAACGCCTATAGGCAACTGTCGTATCCTGAGCTTTTATCAGCTCCAGGACGTCGAGCACCATGATGTCCTTACCACCGGTATCAACCTGCACGTCCTGCATATACGGCTCGGCGTCCGTTTCCGGGTTATAGCGGTAAATACTAACTTGCAACATATTCCGGACTCCTTAGTAAACGCGTGCTTTGGGTTGAAAAGTATCGACTGTTTTCGGCTCAAAGTTTACGCCGCGTTTCCCGACACTCTTATCCGCAGGATAATACATGGAATGACACAGCCAGTTCTCGTCGTCGCGCTCTTTGAAGTCATCACGCGCGTGTGCACCGCGGCTTTCAGTGCGTGCTTCGGCTGTTATAGCGGTCGCTTCGGCCACCTCGAGCAGGTTGTGCAACTCTAATGCCTCGATGCGGGCAGTATTGTATACCATGCTTTTATCTGACAACTCAGCGTTTTCGATGCGACCACGCAGGTCCGCCAATTTGCCGATGCCATCTTGCATGAATTCAGCATTGCGAAATACACCAAAGTGATTCTGCATGGTATTTTGCAGTTCCTTACGCAGATCGGCTACGTTTTCACCGCCAGTGGAGCTATTGAGCTTGTCCAGCCTAGTCATCGCTTGTTCCACATCACTGTCAGAAGCATCGCGCAACTCTATGCCCTCGCGCAGGGCCTGTTCAATATGCAGGCCAGAAGCGCGCCCAAAGACCACCAGATCCAGTAGCGAGTTGCCGCCCAGCCGATTGGCACCGTGCACTGAGACACAGGCCACTTCTCCACAGGCGTAGAGCCCCGGGATAATTGTGTCCTTGCCGCTGGCATCCACGGTCAGCGCCTGGCCGTGCACATTGGTAGGTATGCCACCCATCATATAATGGCAGGTCGGCACTACGGGAATAGGTTCCTTGACCGGGTCCACATGGGCAAAAGTTCGCGACAACTCACAGATACCGGGTAATCGACTTTCCAGCACATCCTCTCCCAGGTGATCAAGCTTAAGGTAAACGTGATCACCATTTGGCCCGCAGCCGCGACCTTCCAGTATTTCCAGCACCATGGAGCGAGCCACAACATCGCGCCCGGCAAGATCCTTGGTATTGGGAGCGTAGCGCTCCATAAAGCGCTCACCGTCTTTGTTTATCAGGTAACCACCCTCACCCCGGCACCCTTCAGTAACCAGCGTACCGGCACCGGCTATACCCGTCGGGTGAAACTGCCACATCTCGATATCCTGCACCGGGAAACCCGCGCGCAGAGCCATTCCTATGCCGTCGCCGGTATTGATATGAGCATTCGTGGTAGAGGCGTAAATCCGCCCGGCACCACCGGTGGCAAATACAGTGGCTCTGGACTTAACGTATACGGTCTCTCCCGTCTCCATACAGATGGCAATAACCCCAACAACTGCTCCGTCCTGGTTCTTGACGATATCAGTGGCATACCACTCATTGAAGAACACAGTATTGTTCTTCATGTTGCCTTGATACAAAGTATGCAGCAACGCATGACCGGTTCGATCAGCAGCAGCGCAGGTTCGCGCGGCTTGCCCGCCTTCCCCGTAGTTTTTGGATTGCCCGCCAAAAGGGCGCTGGTAAATACGACCCTCTTCTGTGCGAGAAAAAGGCAGGCCCATGTGCTCCAGCTCAAATACCGCTTCCGGGCCCACGCTGCACATGTATTCAATAGCATCCTGGTCTCCGATGTAATCGGATCCTTTGACGGTGTCATACATATGCCAGCGCCAATCATCATCCGGGTCCGAACTGGCGATGGCACAAGTGATGCCACCCTGTGCCGAGACCGTGTGCGAACGGGTTGGAAAAACCTTGGAAATCACGGCGGTCTTGTAGCCTGACTGCGCCAGCTGGAGTGCTGCGCGCATTCCCGCACCGCCACCGCCTACGATGACACCATCAAATGAAATTGTACGAAGAGCAGCCATATTCTAATAACCCCACAAAATCTGGATGCCCCAGACAACATACGTAAACAGAATGAGTGCACAAACAACCTGTGCCACGAAGCGCAATACATTGCCCGTGGTCCCCATCAGTCGCTCAGTCAGGTAGTCGGTGAAAACAACCCATAAGCCAATCCATGCGTGGACAGCCAAAGACAAAATCGCCAGCAGACTAAACACCCGCATAGACGTGTGCGAATGCAATTCTTTCCAGGAGGCATAGTCTACGCCACCGAGCAAGACTGAGCCTATATACACAAAGTAGGCGAGCAAAATCACGGCCGTTACACGTTGCATCAGCCAGTCAGACAGGCCAGAACGCCCCATATTCGTTACTGCAGTTACCATATCCAGACTCCCGCGAGTAAAATAAGCACTACCGAGAGGGCGATCACGATGCGCACACCCAGTATGCCCCCTTCCATTGTTTCGCCGATACCGAAGTCCGCTACCAGGTGTTTAACACCTGCCAGGGAATGGTAGATCAAACCCGAGACCACGGCCCAGATCACTAACTTGATCAAGGGACTGGACAGGCATTCCTGTAGCGAGGTGAAACTTTCAGGGCTGGCGAGGCTGGCATCCAATGCCCAGATCAACACTGCCATACCTGCGAAAAGAAACACGCCTGAGGCGCGATGAGCGATAGATGCCCATGCGGTGATAGGAAGCCGCATGGTACCGATATCCAGATTTACAGGACGCTTGTCTTTCAACTTTGAGTACCCTCGTTTTGACGCCCTTACGGGCCGTTAATCGGGTTGAAGTAAAGCCTGTAGTGTCGCTGGACGCAACTGCGCCCAGCTAACCAAAACGCGCGAAATTATAGGCACTTACGGCAACAATTACAAACCTGTTACAGATAATCGGGCGCATATTCTCGTTTGTCGCTATCTGTGTCGATCTCCGCGCAACACGAATCCCGGACATCTACGCAAATAACGGGACATGAGCGCAACTAGACCAAGGTCAATTGACAAAAATTCCCCAGACTTTATAGTGTAGCCCCCACAGATTTAACGTCCAGGAACCCTTATGAGCGACAAAAAAGCCACCCTTACAGTAGACGGACACGAGGATACAATCGAGCTGCCAATATACTCGGGGACAATGGGACCAGACGTTGTTGACGTCGGTGGTCTCACCGCCAAGGGCATGTTCACCTACGATCCTGGCTTTGTGTCTACGGCTGCCTGTGAATCCCAGATCACCTACATTGATGGTGGCAAGGGCGTGTTGTTGCACCGCGGCTACCCCATCGATCAACTAGCCGAACATTCCGATTACCTGGAAACCTGCTATCTGTTGCTCTATGGCGAATTGCCTACCAAGGAGCAGAAAGAGAAATTTGTCAGTACAGTGCGCAACCATACAATGGTGAATGAGCAAATTCGCACCTTCTTTAACGGCTTTCGCCGCGATGCTCACCCCATGGCCATCATGTGCGGCGTAGTTGGTGCCCTGTCTGCCTTTTACCATGACTCACTGGAAATTTCGGATGAGCAACATCGCCAGGTAGCGGCGTTCCGCCTGATTGCCAAGATGCCGACGCTGGCCGCTATGAGCTACAAATTTTCCATCGGCCAACCCTTTATGTACCCGGATAACAGCCTTAGCTATTCAGAAAACTTTTTACACATGATGTTCGGTAATCCCTGTGAGCCGAGCAACGTGAGCCCGGTGCTGGCCAAGGCAATGGATCGGATCTTCCTGCTGCACGCTGACCATGAGCAGAACGCCTCCACCTCCACCGTGCGCCTGGCGGGCTCTTCTGGTGCCAACCCATTTGCCTGTATCGCAGCCGGAATCGCCGCACTTTGGGGGCCATCTCACGGCGGCGCCAACGAAGCCGTGCTGGAAATGCTCGAGGAAATTGGCGACGTGTCGCACATCGACGCATTCGTGGCTCGCGCCAAGGACAAAAACGACCCCTTCCGCCTGATGGGTTTTGGCCACCGGGTCTACAAGAACTTTGATCCGCGCGCCAAGGTCATGAAAGAAGCTGCCGACGATGTACTCGCGGAACTAGGTATCAAAAACGATCCCCTATTGGATATCGCAAAACGCCTGGAAGAGATCGCCCTGCACGATGAGTATTTCATCGAGAAGAAACTGTATCCCAATGTAGATTTTTACTCTGGCATTATTCTGAAAGCGATTGGCATCCCCACCAGTATGTTTACCGTAATATTTGCTGTTGGTCGTACCGTGGGATGGATAGCGCACTGGAACGAAATGATCAGTGGCAGCTATCGTATTGGCCGACCAAGGCAGCTTTATACCGGCTATACCCAGCGTGATTTCATGCCTGTTGACAAGCGCTAAGACGATTCCCGGAATTCGAAAGAGGCCGCTTTGCGGCCTTTTTTAACCTGTAAAGAACAGCTGCAAAAAATAATTGAATGGAAGCTACAGCCATGTCAGACATTGTTATCAGCGGTACCGGTCTCTACACCCCGGCAGAATCGATCAGTAATCATGAACTGGTCGAGTCCTTTAATGCCTACGTAGAAATCTACAACGCTGAGCATGCTGAAGAGATTACAGCTGGAGATCTGGTTGCACTGCAACCTTCTTCTGCTGAATTTGTGGAAAAGGCTTCGGGTATCAAATCTCGCTATGTAATGAATAAAGACGGCATTTTGGACCCCCACCGAATGGTGCCGCGCTTGCCAGAGCGTCCCAACGAAGCGCATTCGATACAGTGCGAAATGGCAATAGCCGCTGCCCACGAAGCAATGACCCAGGCCGGCAAGACGGCACAGGATATAGACGCCGTGATTGTGGCCGCCTCCAATATGCAACGCGCCTACCCGGCAATAGCGGTAGAGGTTCAGGGTGCATTAGGGATTAAAGGCTACGGTTTTGATATGAATGTGGCCTGCTCGTCTGCGACATTTGGCATACAACAGGCACGCGATGCCGTTACCAACGGCAGCGCCAGGTGCGTCTTGATGCTTAACCCGGAAATTTGTAGTGGCCACCTTAACTTTCGCGACAGAGACTCTCATTTTATTTTCGGCGATGTCTGTACTGCAGTGATCGTCGAGCGCGCCAATACCGCCACTTCCGAAGATCAATTCCTCATCGTGGATACCAAGCTACAAACGATTTACTCGAATAACATCCGCAATAACTTCGGCTTCCTCAATCGCGGAGATGAATGCGCAATGCAAAATGCAGATAAGTTGTTTGTACAAGAGGGCCGCAAAGTCTTTAAGGAAGTGTGTCCAGCGGTAGCCACGCAAATCTCAACGCAGCTGGAAATGCTTGATATCGAACCTGAACAGCTCAAGCGTATGTGGCTGCACCAGGCCAACCTCAGTATGAACCAATTGATTTCCAGGCGTGTACTGGGCCGAGAGGCGACGCCAGATGAAGCCCCCACCATTCTCGACGAATATGCCAACACCAGCTCAGCAGGCTCTGTTATCGCCTTTCACAAACACCGTGGCGACTTTCAAACCGGCGACCTGGGTGTATTGTGCTCCTTCGGCGCTGGCTACAGTATCGGCAGCGTTATTCTGAAGAAAATCTAGCCCAGCAACTCCTGTAGAGCCGCCAGCAAAGTATCGCACTGGGGGTTAGTGCCGATAGTGATCCGCAAATAGTTATTAATGCGTGGCTTGTCAAAATAGCGCACGATGATACCCCGCTCCCGCAGTGCAGCAAATAACTCTCCGGCCGGACGCACCCGATGCCTTACAAAAATGAAGTTTGCCGCTGAAGGCAGCACCTCAAAACCCAAGGCCGACATTTCCAGACTCAGTCTTGCACGGGTGTCGATCACCCGCTGACAGGTCTGCACAAAGTGATCATCATCTTCTATCGAGGCTACTGCCGCGTGCTGAGCCAGTACATCCAGTGGATAGGAATTAAAGGAGTTCTTAACACGTTCCAGCGCATCGATAAGCAGCGCATGCCCCATCGCCCAACCCACTCGCAGACCCGCCAGGGCTCTGGACTTGGACAGG
>JBALVO010000093.1:0-14599 GCA_036961445.1 Halioglobus sp. | reverse complement strand
AGATCCTCGATGTCTCTGTGACTCAGATTGAAGCGGTAGTACAACCATACGGCGTAGGAAATGATGTCTGGAGGGAATCGGTGGCGTTTGTATGTATTCATGGGTCGAGTGTATCAATATCAGTGCTTTAACTTGGCAATACCAACGCAAAGCAGCCACCAGAAGATTCGGCACCCGGCTCGTCAGTAGAACCAAGCGAGTGGCGGCGAAAAGTATTGCTGCTATTCCTGCTGAATCAATTCCGTTTATCGGGGTGGCAGTGCTAATTGCTGACACGGGGTATGAACTGTATGCGGCTACGCATCCTCGAATTCGATCATTCCCAGGTTTTTACCTGTGGATACTCCGCTGGGAAATCAGTCCGCACTGAACAAGGTAGGTATCGGCTCAGTGATAACAGGACGATCAAGGATGACGTGCTCTTTTGTTGCAAACATATGAGAGTTTTCTGGTTCTACAAAAAGCGAAATATCAGTAACCAACATCCTCATCATTCTGTCCACCTCCGGCCCTTGTAGCGATGGCACAATACGACGGTCGATCCACGCTTCAGCCTGGCCCAGGGCTCTTTCTCTATTTTCGAAGCCTGCGCCCAAAATGGTCTTCAGTTGATCGGTAATCTTCGACTCTATTCGATGCCCTTGACTATATTGTTTGTACGGCAACATCTTTATAAATTGCCTGGCCATGCCGCCATGGCATGCATTCCAGTGTAGTTGCGCTTCGGCCAGACTTAGCTGAGGAAGATAGCTCCCTACATAGATTCCTTTTAGGTAGGTATTATCTGGAGTCGCCGTACAGTCTTCACCAGTAAATACCTGGGGAATATCAACCGAAAACCAAATATCGGATCGAGAGACATCCACGTAAGCGCGACTGTCTTCATGTAGCTGCAGCAGCTGCTTTTGTACGTCGGCATCATTCAAACCTTCTTTAAAATCCTCCAGGTCGTTGATCAACATTTCTTCGGCAAAGTCATAGGCGTCAGTTGCCGATCCATACATTTGCTGCAGCAATTTGTTCACATCATCTTCATGCTGTGTTTCGCATTTGGTATACTTACGGATACCCAGCTTATCGACCAACTTCAACACCTCTTCGGCATGATTTCCCATCCAGAAGACGCGAAAGTCTTCGGCAGTTACGTCGGCACGCTTGCGGACAAAGTAGTTAAGTTTGATCATAGTGAATTCCTCATGTTAATTAATATTGGGATACTTTTATGCTCGATATTGCCTTTACCGGCGCAGCCTATATGGAGTACAAACAGCTATTTTACTGCTAGGCCAACTTGAATCCGGCCAGAACCCCGCCGTCGACCTGGTGCGCACTCCCCGTCACATAGCTTGCCTTGTCAGAGGCCAACCACAGAACCAACTCGGCAACTTCCTCAGGCCCGGCAGCGCGCCCCAATGGCACACCTGCCGTCAACCCCTCCAGCTCTTCCTCGGTAAAAACATCCTGGCTCATCGTCATCGGGGTCTTGATGAAGCCGGGACATATTGTCACACAGCGGATATTTTTATGACCATACTCCAGTGCGCAGGCCTTGGTCAGTCCGATAACGCCGTGTTTGGCTGCCGAATAATGCGAAAAATCCCCCATGCCTACCAGCCCATCGACGGACGCTGTATTTACAATCACGCCGCCACCCGCCTTTTGCAAATGAGGCAGTGCAGCGCGCGTACAATAAAACACACCATTAAGATTAATATTAATGACCCGCAACCAATCCTCAGTGCTCAGATCACCCGTCACTGCCCGGGTGCCACCAATACCAGCATTGTTAAAAATCACATCCAGACGCCCAAACTTCTCTATCGCCAGATCAACCATGGCCTGACAGGACTGTGCGTCAGAAACATCCACTGACACTGCCAGCGCACGATCGCCGATCATCGATACGGTCTCCTTTGCGCCTGATTCGTTAATATCAGCAACTACAACAGCTGCCCCTTGCCTGGCAAATCCCACCGCGGCAGCACGCCCAATACCTGAAGCCGCTCCCGTTACGATAACCACTTTATCTTCAAAATCTTTCATAGGTATATCCTCAATTGTATTGACTCAGAGTATTTGCACAGGGCGTGCTCCGTTCAAACAGAATTTGTTGAGGAGAAGGTTAACGCAGTGGAATTGTGCTTAATTCACCCGAACGGATAAAAAGATGTATCACCCGAAAGGGTGAGGAAGCACCAGCCAGGCGCCGATCAGGCAGCTAGGAGAAAAACCCCATTTCCTTCATCCGCCTGACCGCCTGAGTGCGCCTGGACACTCCCAGTTTGGAGTAAGCAGACTGCAGATGGGTTTTGACCGTATTAATCGACACATACTGATGATCGGCAATCTCCTTGTTGGAAAGGCCTTCAACCAGCAGTTCCAATGTAGCCAGCTCGCGCTTGGTCAACTGCTCGACCATCTCGTTGTACCGGACATCGAGCACCGCTGCAGGGGCCGCACGAGTACCGAATTCGGACTGCTGCTCACCGGCGAGAATTTTCTGCAGCTGCTGGCGCAACAGCAGATGGGCATTATCGCCGTCGGTAGCTTCCAACTTTACCTGCAGCTGCGCCAATAGATGCAGTACTCCCGCTCCCTCATCGCGGTATAGCTGGATCACACAGTTGTTCTGGTCCAGCGCCAGCGCATTCTCCAGCACCTCTTTGGCCGCATCGGCATTGCCACTCTCGGCATGTGCTCTTGCCAAAAGCACCGCGAGCTCCAGGGACCGCAGTATTCTGCCCTGGCCGGACAGACTTTCCCATCGCTCGTTCAATCCATCAATAACATCGGCTGCGCTGCCCTGTGCAATGGATACCCGGGCAGCGGCCATGGAAAACCATTCCTCGACCTGCACACCCCAGGTTTCGTCCGTCAACAGAGATTCATGTGCCTGGTGCCAGGTATTGAAAAGTACAACCGCCTGCTGCTGCTCGCCAAGTGCAATCAGCAACCGTACCTTCTCATGCAAAATACAGGCATTCAGTCTTGCCCAGCTTCGAGAGTCCGCCATCTGCTGTGCATCATCGAGTAAGGCTAAGGCGCGATTGTACTCTCCCGTCGCGTGAAGCTGGCGAACCCGGTTGCGCAGCACCACGATCATTATGTCGGCACAAGCCAGAGCGCGCTGGACCTCCAGCCCCTGCTCAAACAAGCGCTGCGCCTTCTCCCCATCCCCCAGCTGATAATGGAGTGCTGCGAGTACAGACTCCATCAAGGCAATCAACTGAGAGCCACTTCCTACCCGCTCACGCAAACGCTCGATTTCCGCTGCCAGGGTCACGGCGCCAATTTCCAGTTGAGCTCGGGCAAAGGCCACCAGCGCCTGGAACAAAGCGGCATTGGCCTGCGTATAGGCTATATCCGCAACTTCCGGCAGGTTGAGTATCCAGCGGCACTGCTGCAGTGCCTCATCGTAACGTTGCTGATTGAAGTCGATCCAGACCTGCATCATTCTGAACGTCGCCATTATATGGAGTGGCTCAGGCGGCGCTTGCGGCAACCATTTAGCAACCACAGTCTCAACGGCAGGAAGGTCTTCGGCAAAGAAGTACGTAGCCCCTTCAATGGCTTTCAGCTCAACCGGGAGCGACCCCTCGTCATCCTGACGCATGGCAATGCCCTGAGAGACCTCATCAAGTATTCGCCTGGCCTGGGGGATGCGGTTATTTAGCACCTCCAGCCACGCCATCTGCACTAATATCTCATGACTGCTATGAAGTAAGCCGTCGGGAAGTCGCCGTACCAGTCCAAAAAATAGCGGCAGGTAACCCTGGGCCAGGAGCCGTATACCGTGTTCTTCCAGCAACTCCTGTGCCCGCTCCTCTTCACCGGCACTGATCGCATGCTGAATCGCCTCCGCCACCAGCCCCTTTTCCTCAAACCAGCGACTCGCGCGCCTGTGCAATTCAGGCTTCTCCCTGGGGAAACTGATTTCAAGTTTTTTGACGAGAAAATTGTGAAACAGGGGGTGCAGTCGGAACCAGTTAGCCTGGTCATCCAACTCCTGCAACAGCGGACGCAGCTCGATGTGATTTAGCAAGTCCTGGCCTGACCGGCCTTCACCGATGATAGCCTCGCACAGGGGAGCCGAAAGCCGTTCGACAATGGCTGTACGGGTAAGAAACTCCGCCATTTCCTGTGACATCAGCGCCATTATCTCCTCGGAAAGAAAATCGGCGATGGAGCCATGGCTGCCGGAAATGTTTTCCACAACTGCGCGCGTATCTTTCACCCCTTTGAGGGAGAGTGCGGCCAACTGCAACACTGCTGCCCAACCATCCGAGTGTTGATAGAGCTTGTCCAGGTCTTCTGCTTGCAATTCCAGCTGGTTGGTCGCGGCCAGCAGTTGCTCAGCTTCAGCCCGGTCAAAGCGAAGATCAGCCAACCCCAGTTCTACCAAGCGGTTACTGGCACGCAGTTTGGCGATGGGAATAGGGAGCGGGGTTCGGCTGCCGATAAAAAGTGCCAAATTCTCCGGCAGGTGCTTGAGTAGGTAGTGCAACGTGTCGTGAATCCGCGGTTCCTGGATCAAATGATAATCATCGAGAAAAAGCGCATGCTTGCCTTCACGATCAGCGATCGTCGCTACCAATCCGGCGACCAGATGCCGGCCGCTGCCCTCCCCGCCTTCTTGTAACTGGCCAGGAGAATCGGTATCCGGTTTGCCGGCCAGTCGCTCGAAGGCCGCGCTAAGGTAGGTGTAAAAGGAGGCCTCGTCGTTATCCTCGTCCTCCAGGCCCAACCAGGCCGTAGACCAACACTGCACTTCACACTGGTTGCGATACTGGCTCAAGAGTGTGGTTTTACCGTATCCGGCGGGGGCGACCACGACATAAATGGCTCCGCCCTGCAATGCCCCGCCACCGAGTGACTGCAGTAGCCGGGTCCTCTCGAGCAAGCCATCAGGCAGGTGAGGTGGCGTCAAACGTCTGTTAATCAGTGGCAGATTGATACGCCGTTCCTCTGTCATAAACTCGCTACCGCCCCGTTAACTTGAACCCGCAAAACAGCTGAAACACTGTCGCTATGCCGCCTGGCACCAAACAGACCAGACGCCGCTGGACTCGCGCTCTCATCACAGTCTAACCCTTAAGTATGAGTTGCCTTTGACCTGGATGCAGATAAGTACCAGCGATCATTAAACAATATATATCAATAGCTTATAACAACCAAAAAAAAGTAAGCACTCAATTTTCTCACGCATTGCGAAAAATTTACACGCCTCTTTGAATCATACCAATGGGTGAAGCACCCCAACCGGGAAAGCAGTAAATTGCAATCGTCTCAGCATAAAGAATTTTTTTAACTGGTGCGGCGGTCAGTGGCCACCGCATATTTTACAGGGATAGGCATGGATGAATACCCGGTGTATCACAATGAATGAACCATCCCCTGTCGCGCTCGCAGCGTGGGTGGGGATGATTCACTATATTGATACCCGCTTTCACACCTCTGTCGCCAAATATCACGTTACAGACACATTTTGTCATGTCCGATAGCGCGTTTCTGTGTAATTTCATCAGCAATCGGCCTCACCCCGAAGTATCAAGACCGATGCTCTCTGCCATAATAAGGATGATAGATCATGAACCACTTTAAAATGCGCCCACTCGCTCTCTTCACCTCAATAGCCAGTCTCTCACTACCTGCCCTGCCGGTAGCAGCGGCTCCTGCTCTCGAGGAGGTGATAGTTACCGCACAAAAGCGGACAGAAAGCCTGATGGATGTACCGATTTCTATAATTGCCATTTCAGGTGAAAAAATCAGTGAAGCGGGTATTAATGACCTGTATGAGTTATCCGCCTATGTACCCAACCTTATGGTCACAGAAGGCACTACTAACACCAACGTCTTCATGCGAGGTGTAGGTTCTGGTAACACCCGCTCTTTTGAACAATCAGTAGGTATGTTTATTGACGGTATTTACATGGGACGCGGCCGCCAGTTCCGTGCGCCTTTCTTCGATCTTGAGCGTGTAGAAGTTCTGCGCGGCCCACAAGGTATATTGTTTGGTAAAAACACCATCGCCGGTGCCATCAACCTGACCACCGCCAAACCTCATGTTGGTGATGAGTTTAACGGCACCGTATCAGTCGAATACGAACCAGAGTACGACACTCAAACTGGCATCGCGATTATCTCTGGCGACGTCACTGATACGCTGGCCATGCGATTAGCCTACAAACATCGCAGCACTGATGGCTGGGTCGAAGACACAGGCCTTAACAGAGACGGACCGGAAGCCCAGGAAGATACTGTCCGTTTGGCATTTAGCTGGGAGCCAAGCAGTGATTGGCAGATTGACGGCAAAATTGAACAGAGTGAATTTGACTCTGAAGGCTTAACGGCACAAACGATTTCTTCCAATCCCATGGGCGGTTTGGCCAATTTTGTTACTGCCGCCAGTCTAGCTAATGACCCCAAGTTTGAATCAAAGCCTAACGATCGACTATCAAGAGATGGCAATCTTTCCAAAGACAAGCGCGATACCACTGTTAAAAATGCAGCAGTTAACATTGATTACGCATTGGGCGAGCACACGTTGACCCTGGTGTCGGGCTACTCTGACTACGACTACGATGACAACTTTGATGCCGACTTCGCGCCAGTTTCCTTTATTTCGTCCATAGATGACAGCGACTTTAACCAATGGAGCCAGGAGATTCGCCTTGCCTCTCCGGGCGGTGAAAAATTTGACTACATTACCGGCGTGTTTTGGCAGTCAAATGAACTCAACGGTACCACCCGGAATGATGTTGATGTATTGACTGACCTGGGGCCGTTCTTTGACGCCACCTATGAGGCCCTTAAAGCTGCCGGTCGAATTCCGCCCATTGTCAATCCTGCCAACTTTTCACGCGACAACGACTATGAGCAGGATACAGATACATGGTCTGCTTTCTTCCAGGGAACTCTATCCGTGACGGATACGGTTCGCTTGATTCTGGGTGGACGCTACACATACGAAGAGAAAAAGTTTAATCGTCAGGGACAATTCAGTGAATTCCAGGATTACGATACGCCGGCCGGCTTGGATGCTAGTGTGACCGCTGCTATTCTCGGGCTCGTTGTTCCTGTCCCCACTTACGATGAAAAGCGTACTGAAAGTCATTTCACACCTTCCGCGAAAATCCAATGGGATGTTAACGATGACATCATGGCCTACGCGTTAGTCGAACAAGGCTTTAAGGCGGGTGGCTTTAACTCAAACATCGATACGTCTCTTGAATCTGCACAGTTCGGAGATGAGACGGCGTTAGGCTATGAGGCGGGTCTTAAGTCTACCATTGCCGATGGCCGCGGTGAATTAAATATCGCTATCTTCCGCACCGAGTATGATGACTTACAAGTTTCTGCATGGAATGGCATATCGTTCGATGTAGGCAACGCAGCGGAGTCTATCTCTCAAGGTGTTGAGTTTGATGGCCGTTTCGCCTTGACTGATAACCTGACCATAGGTGGCGCCGTCGCCTACCTGGACTCAAGCTATGACAACTTTGAAAATGGCCCTTGTCCTGTTGGCTCCGGCGAGACAGTTTGTGACCTGAGCGACGCCGATACCGTCTTTTCTCCAGAGTGGTCTGGCAACTTGTTTGCTGATTACAACATGCCATTAGCTAACGGCATGGAGGTTAGAGTAGGTATGGATATCAACTATATGGATGACATGTACCTGGACACTGACCTGGATGAAAACCTGGTTCAAGACTCCTACACAAAAGTCAATGCCCGCCTTGCTCTGGCCGGCAAAGATGACGTGTGGGAAGTCGCAGTGATTGGTAAAAACCTGACTGATGAAACCACACTGGGGACAGGCTACGACCAACCACTGGTTGCTGGTGGCTACATTGCCTTTGTTGAGGCTCCCCGTGAAATCTCTGTACGTTTGAAAGTGAACTTCTAAACGATCGGTTACGCCTGATGAGCCTTTCAGGCTGACATCAATCTGTGCTGGTGTGAACAACACCGATGCTCAATCAAGTACTCGCCGGCCCGGCTGTAATTACCGGGTCGGCGATGTCTCTTGATAAAAAAATGTTTTGCGGCGGACCGGTACGTAAGGCCAGTTAACGTGGGTATCTCTATGAGAAGACAAGCTTCAGTCGCTATCACTCATTCAACAAGAGACCAAAAAGATGACAACTGAAGATAAAGCTACAAAAGTCTATCCCACCAGCAGTCACTGGGGGAACTACCTGGTCAAGACGGTCGCGGGCGCAATGACGGCGGTTGACTCTTATCCCGAAGACGAAGAGCCCAGCGGCATTGCCCAATCACTGCTGGATAGCCAGAATTCTGACGTGCGCATTGCGCAGCCCATGGTGCGAAGAGGTTACCTGGAGCACGGTCGCGGCAGCGACGGCGGACAGCGAGGCAAAGAGCCATTCGTGCCCGTATCCTGGGATGTCGCGCTAGACCTTGCTGCTGACGCGCTTACCGGTGTCCGGCAGGAGTTTGGCAATCAAGCCATTTATGGCGGCTCCTATGGCTGGGCCAGCGCGGGCAGATTTCATCACGCCCAAAGCCAGATCCACCGATTCCTGCGAACCATCGGTGGCTATGTCGATTGTCGGGATGATTACTCCTGTGCCGCGGCGCACAATATCGTGCCTCGCGTACTCGGCCGGTCATTCTACGAATGGGGTGCCGAGCCACAAACCATCGAAGACATCGCTCAAAACTCCGGATCGCTGGTACTGTTTGGCGGAGCGGCCCTGAAAAACACACAGATTAACGTTGGCGGCCTGGGTTCGCATAATGCCAGACAAAAACTGGCGCGACTGAAGGAAGCCGGGGTCAGCGTCTACAATATCAGCCCTGTCAGAGACGATGTTTGTGAGGAAGCTGGCGCTCGCTGGATGGCCTGCAGACCCAATACCGATACAGCGCTCATGCTGGGCCTGATCCATACACTGGTCAGTGAAGGGCTGCATGACCAGTCATTTTTGGATACCTATTGCGAGGGATGGGACAAGTTCCACGATTATCTAATGGGTACCAGTGACGGCCAGATCAAAAATGCGGCATGGGCGTCAGCTATCTGTGGCATCGCAGACACGGAGATACAGCAACTGGCGCGAGTCATGGCTGCCAAACGCTGCACTATAGGCGTCAGCTGGTCACTGCAGCGTCAGGAGCACGGCGAACAGAGCTACTGGATGGCCATCACACTTGCCTCCGCTCTGGGCTACATGGGATTACCCGGTGGCGGAATTACGTTTGGTTACGGCTGTGTTCACAATGTCGGTTTTAGTGACCGCGCCTGGATCAACTTCTCACTGGGAGCTGTACCTCAGGGAGATAACCCCATCGACGCATTCATTCCCGTGGCTCGCATCTCCGATATGCTGCTCAAACCTGGCACCCGCTATGACTTCAACGGCGAGTCTCTGACCTACCCGGATATTCGACTGATTTACTGGGCCGGCGGTAACCCCTTCCACCACCACCAGGATCTCAACCGGCTGCGTAAAGCCTGGGCCAAACCGGAGACCGTTATCGTCAATGAATCCGTGTGGACAGCGACTGCACGCCATGCGGACATCGTATTCCCAGTCACCACCTCTCTTGAGCGCAATGACCTCGGTGGCGGCAGTTGGGACACATACCTGTCTCCCATGCATAAAGTTGTCGAACCCTATGCGCAGTCCCGCGATGACTATGCGATCTGTTCGGAATTGGCAGAGCGTCTCGGCCTTAAGGAGGAATTCACCGAAGGCCTGGACGAAATGGACTGGGTGAAACGCCTGTATGAAGAAACCAGAAGCAACGCCGCAGAAGTTGACGTGCAGCTACCTGATTTCGATACATTCTGGTCCGGCCACCAAATCAATACCCAGGATCAATTGCCGGAAAAGGTCTGGTACATCGAAACATTCAGGGCAGATCCCGTAGGGCATCCACTGACGACCCCTTCAGGAAAAATCGAACTATTTTCCTCGACTATTGACAGTTTCAACTATGCTGACTGTCCGGGGCACGCGACCTGGCTGGACAAGGACGAATGGCTGGGTTCAGCGCTGACAAAGACCTATCCCCTGCATCTGCTGTCGAATCAGCCGAAGAAAAAATTGCACAGCCAGCTTGATTTCGGTCGCAACAGTCGTGATGCCAAAGCACAGGGCAGAGAGATTATTCGTTTGCACCCTGACGATGCCGCCTCCCGCAATATCAAGGATGGGAATATCGTTCGCGTGTTCAACAGCAGGGGTAGCTGTCTGGCCAGTGCCGAATTGACCGACTGCGTGATACCCCGTGTGGTGGAACTCCCCACAGGTTCCTGGTATGACCCGGAAGATCCCCAGGTTGATGGCAGTCTTGAGGTTCATGGTAACCCCAATGTACTGACCCGAGACAAGGGTTCATCGAGCCTGGGTCAGGGCCCATCGGCCCATAGCTGCCTGGTTGATGTGGAGCTCTACCAAAAGCCACTGCCGCCGATAAAGGTATTCAGCCAACCAGAGATCGAGCCCCTTGCTTCATCGCCACACAAGGCCGGCGTATAGCACTCAAGTAGCCAAACTATCGAAGCCCTGACTCATGCGCTGACCAGCGAACAGGGCAAGCCACTTGAAGCGGCTGCCATGGAAATCCAGTATGCGGAAGCTTTTATCCGTTACTTTGCGACCCTCTCACTGGCACCGGAAGTCAGTCCTGCTGGTTGACGAAAACCAGCGCATCGAAATCTCCCGCAAGCCCCTGGGAGTTGTGGCCGCCACTATTCCCTGGAACTACCCGCTGTTAAACCCTTGGGTTTCGACCACGATTCGTTTCAAACAGCTTAATTGAGAACCATACCTGGAGATAACGATGTATAAATCACCACTAGCGACACGCGCCAGCGATGTTAATGACATCAGGGTGCGGCTGGCTGCCATCCTCAGCGGCTGCTGTTTTGCACTGTTTGCGTCAATTATGCCATTGACTCTGGCGCGAGCTGCCGACAGTCTGGGGCTGGTTGAATGGGAAATGGGGCTGCTCGGTGGCAGCTTCAAAGCAGGCGTGGCACTAGCCTGTATTGTTTCGGTGCTGTGGATTCGACGCTTAAATTGGCGCCACCTGGTGCTGCTGTCTAGTCTGGCCTTAACTGCCGACTTCCTGATGCTTACGCTTGTGAACCAATTCTTCGTATTGCTGGTTTGCATGGTAGTTGCTGGACTGTTAGCAGGCACCGGCTATGCAGTGATAATTGTCTGCCTGGGGGACACACGAGAGCCAACACGCAACTACGCACTGGCTTTTCTCTGCCAGTCACTGGTCGGCACTCTGGTGAGTTATACCCTGCCTCAGCTGAGCACCCTGGGTGACGGTTTTGATATAACCCTGTTGTTGCTAGCAGGTTTTAGTTTCTGTGCCGCACCTCTAGCCCTTTGGTTGCCGAGCGCAGGGACAAAATTCGTGGCGGCAACGCAACCCAACGTAGTGCGCCAGCTAGCCATACCACCGACGGTACTGGTGGCTTTGGCGGTGATAGTATTGGCATACACGGGTTACGGTGCGCTGTGGGCCTTTGTCGAACCCATTGGCGATTCTGTCGGGCTTGGTGCCGAGCAGGCAGGCAAAGCGGTGGCGGCATCGCTACTGGCTGGAGCAGCCGGTTCGGTCTGCGCTGGCGTGCTGTCGATGCGTTGGGGTTACGGGCTACCGATGCTGATCTCGATCAGTGCCTCACTAGCAACACTGATTATTATACAAAGCGGCCCTGAAGAAGGCTTATTTATTACGGCCATTGCACTTAATGGCTGGGGCTGGTTTTTTGGTGCGAGCTATGTGATGGGCCTGGTGGCCGAACTTGACAGCGGCGGACGCTTTATCTCGATTGCTCCCGCCATGCAAACCCTGGGTGCGGCTATCGGTCCGGTGCTGGCCGGTCTGCTGGTCATCGATGGTGTATTTCTCTACGTCTACCTGTTTGCGGGCCTGATGTGGTTACTGGCATTGTTATTGTTTAGCGGATTACTACATTATCGCCGCTGCCATAACAAGGTTGAGTCGCTCAAAGAGTTCAGTGCTTAATTAAAAACCCTGACATTCTCAAGAAACGGTATGCAAACTCCATGACCCTTGGCGCCATGTCGACTGGCGGTGGCCCAGGTGCTCTTGCACTCCTGTCGCCATTTGTCACGCCGTAGACGTCATTTGCCATTTTCGCTAGAGCGTTTTTATGTAATTTACAAGGTATTCAGCCAACCAGAGATCGAACCCCTTAAGTCGTCACCAAACAAGGCCAGTGTATAAGGCTCAACTAGCTAAACTATCGGAGATAAAAAATGAAAGAATTTGCTTTGCTGATAAATGGAGCGTTGATCTACAAGCAAGAGCAACTGGAGGTCATCAATCCTGCTACGGAGCAAGTTTTTGCTTCTGCTCCGAGAGCTAACGAGGATGATCTCAACCAGGCTGTTGTGGCCGCAAGGAACGCGGCAAATTCCTGGGCTTTAACAGACATTGAGACGCGCCAGGCAATGTTGAACAAAATTGCTGATGCTATACACGCTAACACCGAAGCCCTGACTCATGCGTTGACCAGCGAACAGGGTAAGCCACTTGAAGCGGCTGCTATGGAAATCCAGTATGCAGAAGCTTTTATCCGTTACTTTGCCACCCTGTCACTGGAACCGGAAGTCCTGCTGGATGACGAAAACCAGCGCATCGAAATCTCCCGCAAGCCCCTGGGAGTTGTGGCTGCCATTATTCCCTGGAACTACCCGCTCCTAATTGCCGTGTACAAGCTTGCTCCTGCACTGTTGGCTGGTAACAGCCTGATCATCAAGCCAGCCCCAACAACACCCATTGCTACGCTCATGCTTGGCGAAATACTCTGCGACATAGTGCCCCAGGGACTGGTTAATGTGCTGGTCGATCAAAACGACCTGGGTGCCAGGTTATCCTCGCATCCCGGCATCGCCAAAATTTCTTTCACCGGTTCTACCCCTACCGGCAAGGCCGTTATGGCAAGCGCTGCAGGTACTCTCAAGCGCCTGACGCTAGAGCTTGGCGGTAACGACGCAGCCATCGTATTGGACGACGCTGACCCCAAAACAACGGCTCAAGGTGTTTTCAACTCCGCTTTTATGAATAGTGGCCAAGTCTGTATTGCCCTCAAACGTCTTTATGTTCACGAGGCCATTTACGACCAGGTCTGTGACGAGTTGGCAGCGCTCACCAGGCAGGCAATCGTCGCGGACGGAAGCACGCCAGGAGCACAGTTCGGCCCCATTCAGAACAAGGCCCAGTACAACAAAGTTTGCGAGTACATCGCCGATGCCAGAAATCATGGAAACATCATCGCTGGTGGTGAAATCAAAGAAGCGCCCGGTTATTTCGTGCCGCTGACCGTAGTAAAAGATATCTCCGATGGCTGTAGGGTGGTGGATGAAGAACCCTTCGGTCCGGTTTTACCCGTTATCAAGTTCAGCGATGTCGATGATGCGATTGCGCTTGCGAACAACTCACCTTACGGGCTAGGCGGCTCCGTATGGTCGTCTGACCTGGAACGCGCTACAACTCTTGCTGCTCGCCTCGAATGCGGCACAGCCTGGGTCAACCAGCACACGGTCTTCGGCCCCCATATACCGTTTCCCGCAACTAAGGAATCCGGCATCGGGGTCGAATTCAGCCGTGAAGGCTTGCTCGAGTTTACGAGCATGCAGGTGATAAACGTGAACAAGGTGCTGTGAAGCCTGTTGCTGTTTTTGCAGGTATTCCAAGCCAGACTCCAGAAAGCAAGGCCCTACTGAATACGTTTCTGGCGGGAGCAAGCTCTACTACGGCCATACCCATAGAGCAGCTGTAATAACGGATTAAGGAGTAAAAAATGAGTATTAACCCCGAAGAGCTGTTCTCTATACGCGGCAATAAAACAGTGATCACTGGCGGTACTGCCGGTATCGGCCTGGGAGTTGCCAAGCATTTCATCGCGGCGGGTGCCGAGGTGATTATCACTGGGCGACGTGAAAGTGGAACGGATATTGCCGCCGCTATTGGTGCTACGTTTGTGGCCATGGATGTGGCTAACGCTGAATCCCTAAGTGCAGGCCTGGCACAGGCGGCGGAGCATTTGGGCGGCAGTATTGATACCTTGATCCTCAACGCCGGCACCGATTTGGATGCCGGCAGTTACGAGAATCTCGATCTTGACGCCTACAAAGCATTGTTTGATATCAATGTATTTGCTGTGGCACAAGGGATCCGTGATGGCGTTCCGTATATGCAGGCAGGTGGTTCGGTGATTGTCACTTCTTCGCCTTCAGGTGAGCTCGCTTCTCCTATGTTGAGCGCTTATAGCGCCTCAAAAGCAGCGGTTAATATGATAGTCAAAACCGCCGCTATACAACTGGGTCCAAAGAATATTCGAGTTAATGCTGTTTTACCCGGTATTGTCGAAAGTGAAATGAGTGCTACTACACCAGGCAGGGAGGAAATGCTGCAGCGCCTTACCTTAAATGGCATTTTACGCAAAGCTGAAGAAATGGGGGGGACTTTTCACTTTCTCGCCTCGATGGCCAGCGCCCCGTTAACCGGCGGGACTGTAGACTCCGATGACGGTATTCGTGCCGGTATAAGCATGGATGTAGCGACACGGGTATTCAGCTAA
>JBALVO010000092.1:0-14832 GCA_036961445.1 Halioglobus sp. | reverse complement strand
TGATCAGGACGAGATTTCCCGCTACCTGCTTTACCTTGCCGTACTGGGTTTTCCCGTAACATTCGCTCTTGCCTGGTTTTTTCAGTTCACCTCGCATGGCATCGTGCGCACCGATTCCTTCAGTGAGCGTCGGGTTTTAACGAACATCCCTCCGGTTAATGATCGTCGTCGTACTGGCGTGTCTACCTATTTTCGCAAGGGAGAAGAGTCCAGTGATGTTCATTGGTCGGTAAAGGCAGAAACCGGCCCCTTGAATGGTTTGAGTTTTGGTATCAATGAGTCCATTTTGCTGGGACGTGCGCTGGAGTGTGACATCGCGATGCTCACCCCGCACGTATCACGCCAGCACGCCAAGATGGAGGTGGTCGATGACTGTCTTTACGTGGAAGATCTGGGTTCGGCCAACGGTACCATGGTAAATGGTAAGCCTGCAGTGGGCAGGCAGGCTCTGCGTCATGAAGACGAATTGCGTTTCCACGATATTATTTTTCGCGTCACAGAAAACTCATCGCGCAGGAAAGGTGAGCAGGCGATGCATAAGACTACGTTTATACAGGCACCTACAGCAGACGACTTCTAGGTTTGCCTGTTTGCCAGCGACTTTGTTTTTATAAATAGCCTGCAGACCTGTCGCTGTGACTAATGTGCGCGCGAAAATGCAGTGTCTTTAGAAAATTCTGAGCAAAACCCACAGTAGCGCCACCGCTCCCATAACAGAAAGTAAGAACCAGATCTTGGTGTCGTGGGAGGGCGCGTGCCCGGCCATGTTGTCGTCATCGATAGCGGCCATTTCCTGGGTGGCTACGCTCCGGCGTTTTTCTGAGGCATGCTCGTGTTTGGGATCGCTCGGGGGAGGGGAGCCGATTACCACGACGGTTACATTGTCACGACCGCCGGCATGCAGTGCCCCGTTAACCAATGAATTAACCTGCTCTTTGGGTGTGGGTTCGGCGCTCATTCGCGCAGCAATCGAGGCATCGTCCAGTTCATCTGTCAGCCCATCGCTGCATAATATGATCTGCTGGCCTGGTTTTAAGCGTCCGCGAACACTCCCGGGACTAACCTTGATTGAATCCGAGACGCCAAGAGACTGACTTAGCACATGGCGATCAGGGTGTGTGGCGGCTTGCTCGGCCGTTATAACACCACGCAGGAGGAGTTCACTCACGGGGTTGTGGTCCCGGGTTAACTGCGTCAATTCTCCGTCATACAGGTAGGCCCGACTATCTCCCACCCAGGTGACTTCGTAGGCGTCGCCGTCAAGTTTGAGTGCCACCACGGTCGAGCCCATGTTGCCACCCTCGCGACGCCTTATTTCTTCCAGTACTGCGTCATGGGCATGCAGTACGCCGTCGACCAGCGCAACCCCATCGGCTACTTTCTGCCTGACGGTGTCGCCAATAATACGAGAAGCAACCTCTCCATCTGCATGTCCACCAACCCCATCGGCAACCAGCCACAGTCCAAGGTCTGTATCTACCTTGTAATAGTCTTCGTTGTGGTCACGTTTGCGGCCCGGGTGGGAGCTCGCTGCAAATTTCGTCATTGAGGCTACTGTTGAGATTAATCGGTCGCGATGCTTGGCACTGTTATTGGCGTCCATAATACAGACAGTACTGATATAATTGCACGCGTCATTTATAAGTTACATGATGTCCGCCACACTCAGGGCGCTCGCCGGATCGCTTGCAAATGGATTTCAACACTGTATTCGGCGTAGATAATGTCGTAATCTAGCGGCTCTTTTTTTTTAATGATGGTGTCCTTCCAGGTTATGGCCGATTTTGAGTTACCGGGTTACGAAGTCTACGAGCGAGTAGGAAGAGGTGGTATGGCCAGCGTATATCGCGCCTTGCATCTCAATCTCGATCGGGAGATAGCGGTCAAAGTAATGGATCCGGCGATGAACTCCGATGAGAACTTCTCTGAAAGGTTCATCCGGGAGGCTCGAATATCGGCGCGCCTCACGCATCCCCACATATTGCAGATCTACGATGTAAACAGCTTTGACGGGCTCAACTATATCGCTATGGAATATTTGTCTGCGGGGGACCTCGATGACTTGATTCAAAAGGCCATGCAGCAAAGCATCATTTATCAGGTGATGCAGCAAATGACCGATGCTCTGGATTATGCATCCGGGCGTGGCTATGTGCATCGCGATATCAAGCCAAGCAATATCATGCTGCGCTCGCGCGGGGATTTTGTACTCACCGATTTTGGCATAGCCAGGGCGGCGAACTCGGGTACGCAAATGACCCAGACCGGATTAATGGTTGGTACGCCCAGCTATATGAGTCCGGAGCAAGCCAAGGGCGAGGAGGTCGATGGGCGCTCTGACCTGTATGCCATGGCAATTCTTGGCTACGAGATGCTCACCAAGACACTGCCCTATCAATCCGAGTCCGCGGTCACTACCGCGGTCAAGCACCTTACCGAAGATATTCCAACGCTTAGCGGCGAGCTGGTGGCATACCAGGCCTTTTTTAATAAGGCGATGGCAAAAAAGGCTGATGATCGCTTCCAGACTGGGCACGAGATGTATGCAGCTTTCGTGGAGGCTGGTAGAGACTTCGCCAACGATGCCGTGCTGACTCCTGCGCTGGAGCCAGAGTCCCGGTCCGAATCTCAACTTGCGTCTCAGTCTGGCTCGACGCCGGGGCGTGCCGCCAGTGGAGGCGGTGCCGATACGACACCCATCCCGACAGCGTTCCTGTCCGATGTCACCCAGGTTACTCGCGGGTCCAGCGCGGCTGGCTCAAGGCCCTATCGACTAGAGGGCACTGAACAACGGGAGCGCCTTGTTAGTGGCATGCATCAGCGGCAGCGGCGGGCGTCTGCTGGTGCGTTAGCGGTTCGCGTGATCGTAGCAGCGGTGGTAGTCGGTTCGCTGGGTTACTTTGGTTACGGCTATTGGCAGAAGCAGCAGGGTGATTTCAGTAACAACCTGCGGGTTATCACCACCGAGATTGGCGCAGCGTATAGTGCTATCGACAAGGATGATTTGTCCGCTGCGGCCAAGTCCTTTAATAAAGTGTTAAAGATCGACGGTCAGAACGCCGCCGCCAATGAAGGCATTGAAAAAATTGGCGCACTTTACAGCAGCTCTATAGAGCAGGCTCTGAACAAGGAAGATGCTGACGCCGCGGGTATGCTGATAGAGGAGTATGCTTTGAATATCAGTAACGGCGCTAATCTGGCGGCTTACAGATCGCAATTGACTCAGCTGCGTGATGGCCAGCGCATTGAAGCGCAACAACAAGCCGATTTGATCGCCACCGAGAAAGCGCAGGCCCAGGCGGTGGAAGAACAGCAGGCTTTCATCGAGGAGCGCTTGTTGCAGGCCACGGAGCTTGCAGCGCAATTTCCTGAAGACCCATCTCTCGCATTTGAGTTGCTGGGGTTGTACCAGGAAGTTCTGGCGGTAGACGCAGAGAATGTCCCGGCGAACTCAGGCATATCCGAGTTGCTGGATTATTACCTGGATGGGGCCGAGGCAGCTGCTGCCACCGGAGATTTTGCCATGGCGGGAGAGATTCTGGCCTCAGCTGATGAACTTATTCCCGGGCAAGAAGCAGTTACAGGCGCGCAGGAAGAACTGCCGGCATTGGAACAAGCCTGGCAAGATAAGCAGGCGGTAGAGAAGCAGCAAGCAGCGGTAGCTGCCGCTGCCAGGGAGAAAAAACAAGCTGAGGCAGCAGCGGCACAAGAAGTCGCTGCCGTTGCGGAGCAACAAGCGATAGAAGTTGCGCAAGGCGGAATCGAGGCATTACAAAGCGGAGAGGCAGCTACCGCACAGCAGGCCTATGACGATGTGGCCACGACTCACCCCTCACTCGGTGTGGTGACGCAGCTCAGGACGGAACTGCAGGGCACCTACCTGCGATCAGCCCAGGAGCAACTTGCCGCTAAGGATTACGACGGCGCCATGTCCTGGGTTGCGCTGGGCAGGAAAGTAGCGCCAGGTGATGTGGATTGGGACGAGCTCGAGTCGCAGATAGAATCTTCCAGAACCGGCGGTAGGAGGCGGTTGGGAACGTATTAAGATTGGCGCGCAATCGTCAATGGTAGGGCCTGGCCAGGTAGAGTAAAATCCGCAGATCACGCAGATTAGGGAACAATCGCAATGGTTACAGACTATAGACGCTCAATCGGTTTTTTTCTTCGCGGGTTGCTGCCTGGCTTTCTATTCCTTGTCAGTTCTACCGTTGTGGCTGCCGGCTTTTCGCCGCCGCAAAACCTTAATCCGCAATCAGCCACTATAAGTTTGGGCTCTACCTACCAGGATGATGCCTGGCTGGTCTATACCTACGATATTGATGCCAGTGGAAGTGTTGTGAATGCGCAGATTCGCAGCTCAAATGGCGTGACCAGAGTCGAGAATGCGGTGTTGGGCAAGCTCGGTATGATGCGATTCAAGCCGGCTACCCGCAATGGAAATCCGGTAAAAGTTAGCGCCGATCCAGTGGTATTCACCTGGATTCTTGACCTTCCCCGTGAGATGTCCCCTCGCTTCAGTGAGATTTACCAGACCGCCTGGGCTCATTTTAAGCAAGAGGATTATGATGCGGCGTTTGATCAAGCTGCGATACTCAAGGACTTGCCCGGGCGCAACGCATTTGAAGAGGTTAAGTTCCAGATTTTGGCTGCGTCCCTGGCCACTCGCTGGGAAGACTATGCAGCAGAGCTGCAACACCTGGGACGGGCGGTTGAATTGCAGTCCCTGGCGCGGAAAAACAACTTTAAGCATCACTATATCGAACCCGGTCAATACCTGTCGATCCTGGAACGTATCCAGACGCTGCAGCTCGAGCGCATGATGTTGGCAGATGCGGCAACTACGCTCACTAAAATTCAAGCAGACGGTGCGGGCTCGGAGATTGCCGTTCGCGCTGCAGCAGCCTACACGGAAGCAGAAGCCAGGTTTATTGCTACGCCTGAGGTGACGGTGTCAGGAGAGCTGGTACCTATTTATCGCGATGGACCCGGGTCCTGGAAAACAGGCTTGTCCCGCGATACATTTGCGATTAGCCAGGTAAAAGGCACCATAAATGCGGTGTTCCTTATCTGCGCCGGCAGAGATGTTCAGCTGCCGTACCCGTCATACGAACGCTGGACTATTCCGGTGGGCATGAACTACTGTAAATTGGATGTTGCCGGTAAGCCCGGAACTCGCTTCATACTGTCTCAGTTCTCTTCCTGAATCGAGCCGGGTTTTTTTGCGCTGTCTCCTACATTGGCTGTTGTGGCCAGAGGTGTGCATTATCTTGATATTGCGAGCATACTCCGAGCAGATTTGAAAAATAATAAAGGCTGAATCACGATATGCAAATCAAGAGAACGGGCTTGTGCCTGCTTTTTCAAGTGACAGCATTGCTTGCGCCAGTGCTGGTAATGGCTGAGCCTGTGCCCGCAATAAGCCAGTCCAATACCCCCAAGGCGGTTGCTGCCAGGGGACGTATTGAACCTAAAGACGGACTATATGCTATCGCAGGCCCCTCTGGTCCTATTGCCGTGGTGGCGGCTCTAATGGTGAACGTAGGCGACGAGGTAAAGCAGGGGCAGGTTATTGCCGAACTGGATGATGTAGGCCTCAAGAGCGCAGACCTGAAGCGCGCGCAAGCGCAGTTGGCAAATGCCAAGAGTGAATTGGAGCGCAACCAGCGCTTAAAAGCGAAACGGATGGTATCTGCCGCTGAAAGCGACGCGCTGGAACTAAAGGTCATTATCGCTCAGGCGGAGGTTTCACAAGCCAAGGCCATGTTGGATAGAACCCGGGTCAAATCACCTATTACCGGCCGCGTGATTGCCGTCCATGCGCGTGAGGGAGAAAGGGTTGGCCTCAGGGGTATTGTGGAGCTTGGACGTACCAGCGAGATGTATGTTATTGCCGAGGTTTACGAGACAGATATCGGCAGGGTTAATGTTGGGCAGCATGCCACAGCTTCTAGTCCTGCCCTTGGAGAGCCCCTTACCGGCAAGGTAGAGCGCATAGGCTTGAAGGTTGGCAAGATGGAAGCGTTGGCTACGGATCCGGTTTCCCGGGCGGATGCCAGGGTGGTAGAGGTTGAGATTCGCCTGGACGATAGTGAACGGGCCGCGGACCTGACCAATTTACAAGTCGAGGTGATACTGGAGGCCTGATCCTTGTCTGATATATTTTTGGGCTGGGCGCTGCTGAAGCATGAAAAAATTCGCTTCACTGTCGCTGTGCTTGGTGTCAGCTTTGCCGTTTCCCTGATCTTGATGCAAATTGGCTTTCGTGAGGCCATGTTCGATAGTGGTGTCCGAATGCATCGGCACTGGGTATACGATCTGGCATTAATCAGCCCCGAGACGGTGTCCGTTATCGGTTCCAAGTCCTTTACCTCACGGCGTCTGTACCAGGCCCTTTCACTTGAGCAAGTAGAGTCCGTGCAGCCAGTCTATCTGCAGCATGGTCTGTGGAAGGACGTTGATTCAGGTGATACCCGGGACCTGTTTGTTATTGGCTTTGATCCGGCCGTTAGTATTTTCAAATTGCCTGCAATACAGGATCAACTGGACACGCTCAAGATGGAAAATTATGTCTTGTTTGATGCGCGTGCTCGGCCGGAATTTGGTCCTGTGGCTGATATTCTGGCTGACAAGGGGGTGCACACAATAGAGATTAATGGCCATAAAGCCGAGGTTCGTGGGCTGTTTCCGATGGGGCCTTCTTTTGGTATCAACGGTACGGTAATTGCCGGCACCGATAATTTTCTCAGAATTTTCCCGGGTCGCAGCATGGGGGTGATAGACGTGGGCTTGATCCGTCTGCATAAAAATGCCGATATAGCGGAGGCCAAGCGCATGCTGAAAAGCTACCTGCCAAGAGATGTGCAGGTCTATGACAAGGCCGAATTTATCCAGAAAGAGGTCGACTACTGGGCGACCAATACGCCCATAGGTTATGTATTTGGATTTGGTATTTTGATAGGCCTGGTGGTCGGCAGTATTATTGTCTACCAGATTCTCTTTGCCGACGTTAGTGACCACATTGCCGAGTACGCAACGCTCAAGGCTATGGGCTATTCAAATTTTTTCCTGAGTACTGTAGTGATACAGCAGGCAGTGATTTTGGCGATAGTGGGGTTTATTCCCGGTCTGATGCTGTCTATGTACCTGTATACCCTGGCCAGCGATGCATTGATGATTGAGCTGGTTATGAATTCCTCCCGCGCATTGTTCGTATTGGGGATTACCGTTGCGATGTGTGTTTTTTCTGCTTTACTGGCCTTGCGCAAAGTGCGTGCCGCCGACCCGGCGTCGATATTCTGATGAGTAATTTAACGACAGAACCACTCATCTGCGTCAGTGGCCTTGAGCATTTCTATGGCAGCGGCAAGCTGCGACAGCAAATTCTAAAGGACATCAGTACCGAGATACACGCGGGAGAAATTATTATTCTGACCGGCCCGTCGGGTTCAGGGAAGACCACGTTATTGACGCTGCTGGGCGCTTTACGTTCTGCGCAACACGGGAGTTTGAAAATATTCGGGAATGAGTTGGCCGGTGCCAGCTCGAAGGTTATGCAAAGCGTTCGTCGTCAGATAGGCTATATTTTTCAGTCGCACAACCTGATCGACGCGTTGAGCGTATCGCAAAATGTCGCCATGTCGCTGCACCTGCACTCCGATATAAAACGCGCGCAGGCGCGGTCCATGGCAGATGACATGCTGGATGCAGTGGGACTGGCTGAGCACAAAGGTAAGTACCCCAACCAGCTCTCTGGCGGGCAAAAACAACGCGTGGGTATAGCCCGAGCCCTGGTGGCAAAGCCCCGTATCGTGCTCGCAGACGAGCCCACCGCGTCACTGGACAGGCATTCGGGGCGCGAAGTCGTTGAGCTTATGCGTAAGCTGGCGAAGGAGCAGCAAGTGACGGTTATCATCGTCACCCACGACAGTCGCATTCTGGATGTAGCGGATCGTATTCTGCATCTGGAAGACGGCAGTATGCAGTCGCTTAGCAGCGCTATTGCAGAAAATACCAGTCAGTTGTTAAGCCTGCTGGAGAAGCATGATCCGGACCGGTCACATTTCATTTCAACCTTTTCCAACGCCCTTGCCCGTGTCGCCTTTGCAGATAATGTAATAGCCGATGAAGAGCGACATGTGATGCGTAAGGCACTCCAGAGCACGTCGGGTTTGTCAGAAGCGGAGGTTGACCTGGTGGTGGAGCTGGCAATGGCGCAAGTTCGTATGACCACCGATCGGGAGATAATACCGGAGCGCGCGCCTTTTACAGAAGTTCAGCGTGACCAGGTGCTTGAATCACTGTTTGCCGTCGCCAAGGCTGATGGCGTGGTGACTGAGGACGAGCGCGAGGAAATACAAGACATTGCGCGAGAGCTTGGCTTTCCGGCAGATTGAGCGCGTACGGTGCCATATAAAGGCGGGGTTCCAGTACTGACTTTGAGCCTTGAAATGGGGCCCGCCAAGGCCAATCCGGCCGCTGCGGTTATGAGTATTTTTCTACTGCCATAGCTGCGATGAATTCCCGCAAGGTGTTTTATTGCGACTCGTTTGAATCCCGATTGGCCTCCTTGGTTCCCAGACTCCTTGCGGCGTCGCACGCTTGTTTGCCTGTTTTAAGGCAGTTTTGATACGAGATATCAAAAGTTTGTTTCTTAGAAGCGCACTCAGTTCTCTGCGCAACGATATCGCAGGCCACAAACCCGGAAGATTCCTGCTTTTTGCTGCAGTTTCTTTTGTCCCTGGCCTCACGCTTGCACATCCTGTAATCGTAACTCGCCGCTTGTACCTTGTCTGTTGGACTGGTCCAGGGCCACGCCAGGCCATAAGGCGAAAACAGCAGTAGCAATACAGCAAGGCAGGGTTTGAGTGGCATCGTTGGCAACCGTTCAGTTCAAATGCTCTAGCGCATGGTAGCGACTGATTATAGGCGTCAGCTTCTTTGGGTGCCAAAGATTTCGGAGGTATCTGTGCACGGGCGTTATTGCACTAAATGAGTACCAGTACCAGCCGTAGACAGCGTATGCGAGAGACCTTGAACAAAGGGTTCGACATCACTCCAGCGGCGTTCGAGACGTGTCGGCCAAGCGCGGCAAAGTCTACTCTGGGAAATGGCCCACCCGGCCGTGCGATAGTGTATGATCTCATTACTTGCTGTCGCAACGATATCCGGCGCGCCATTGGGATTGGCCAACTTTTACGAGGTGTGCACTGTCGCTGTTGGCGAAAGGCCCGATACTAAGTGATGGAAAGTAACGTATTGACAATGCATTAACGTCTGATTGCTTTTCATATGACAAAATTCCAAAGCAGTAAATCCCTGGTCTGTCTATTTCTGTTAACCCAATGGATATTACTTTGTAGCGCCTCGCGTGCCGAGGTGTTGACGCTACCCGATATCGGCTTATCGAATGATCCTGCTCCCGCTGAGATAAGTGGTGAACTGCTCCCGGGTTCGCATGTGAAGCTATTCCTGCCTAATCTCCCCTACCTGGCCATTTCACATGCGATAAACGCGTCACTGGTGCGCCCGGCGGACAATGAGCGGGGTTGGCAATACGATCTGGCACACAGTCACCGCAGTATTGACGACCAGGTCTGGGAGTTCCAATTACGTAAAGGAGTTAACTTTCAGGACGGCACACCGTTCAATGCGAACTCCGTGATGCAGAATATGGACTATTTCAAGCGTCAGCCGTTCACTTTCAGCAAGCTCAGCAAGATATTGGCAAGGGTAGAGAAAGTCGATGACTACACGGTGCGCTTTCATCTCACGGAGCCCTATGGTGTATTTTTGCACGATGCTATCTGGCTGCAGTTCTATACACCCGGCTACCTGGAAAAACATGGCTGGAATGGCAAGCCCAGCTGTCCCAATCTGGCAGAGCCAGGCCCCTATGCCCTGGGGCCATATATTTTGCAGGAGGGTTATCTGGAGGGTGATCGAAGCACTCCCGAGGTCGTACTCAAGGCCAACCCGCACTATTGGGGGGCAAGTAAACCCAAGGTAGAAACCATCACCATCTTTACTGGTCTGGGTATGGAGGATGCGCGTAATAGCGCACTGTTCGCTGAGGGAGAGGTAGACATTACCCCAGTGCCGTTTGCCGATGAAGTTGAAACAGTGCTCTCGCCCTACGCCAAGCTCGCAGTGTCGCCATCAGTGAATAATTACGCCATGCACTTCAATTTACTCAATGGCAGTAGCGCAATTGCAGATGAGCGCATCCGCTTTGTTATCAATCAGGCGATCGACCAGGAGTATTTGCTGAATCTATCTATGCTTGGTGAGGGCGTTTTATCTCCTACCATGGTGTCACCCAATTTTCCTCAAGTCAGCGCGGCGATTGAGTTACTGGGAGATTACTTTACGCAATATGCCGTGACACATGACAGCAGCATTGTGCACCTCAGGCAGCTGGTGCACGAATATCAACGGGAAAGTGGCCTCAATACCAATCAACCCTTGCCCCTGACGCTGTTGGTTCAGGAAAGTTTCATGTTCCTGGTCAGGGATATCCAGTACTTCCTCGGCCAGGTTAATATCGATTTGAAAGCGCAGGTTCTGGACGGGGAAAAGCAGGTATTTCGTCAACTCTTTGCTACTGTCGAGGATAACAACGACTTGCCTTGGGATCTTCTTTTGTGGGGTAACTATGACTGGTACAAACATCCCTGGTCTGCATTCTTTGTTTATGTTCCCGGGTCCTCCTGGTCTACGATTCCCCCAGACCAGGTACTGGTCGAATACACCGATGGACTGCTGGCAAGCAACCTGGATTCCGACCAGTACGTGCCGCTGATCGCAGAACTCATTCGCTATATTTATGAGAATAACTACATGGTATTTCTGCCTAGCCCGAACAATGTGTATGCAGTGAATAAGGAGGTGGTTTTCAATCCGGGTCGATCTGCATTTGTTTATCTGCGCGATCTGGAGGTAACGGACAAGCACTGGTCTGTAAGGACGAGTCAGGCATATCCTATGCAGCGCAAGCAACCTTTAAAAGTTAACCGCCAGCGACTGCAGGAGCCATCGCTATGAATTCACCTGATGAGGGCAATAGCGCGGCATCGGAATCCAGGCTTGAACTCAAGCATGAACGAGCGCTATCGCGGGGAATTGCAGTGCTGCTGATGGTGGCATCTGCGCTGTTGATCGCACAGAGTCTGTACAATTTATCTAATCTGGATCGGGTAGAGAATTCTATCAGCACGATGCACCGCTCGGCCGCTATCCTGGAGGAGCTAGCCCGGGAAATCGCTACGCCATTGGCCGATATACGCATACTCTCCATGGAGGCGGTGCTGGCGCCCAACAAAGCCCTCGCCGAAGACACACAAAAGCGATTGCAAGAGCTTGTCGATGAGCTGGAGCGCCATCGTTTGGACTGGCACAAGCGAATTCAGGCGGGGGCCGTCGATGAATACGCCGCGCAGCAGTTTTATGCCATTGAGGATGCGTGGCGCAGCTATAATGCTGCTATGGAAAAAACCCGCCTGTATTTACAGCAAGGGGTGCGGGTTGCGGCATTTATCAATGTCACCCGGCAGGAAAAGCAACACTATGACGCCTTGCAGAAAGCACTGAGCGAATTTGGATCCACACAGATTTCACTTAGCCAGAAAGTCTATGATGTAGCACAGGAAAACTCCAGCAGTGCCTACTACACACTGGTTGTTACATCGTTTATCCAGATTTTAATTCTGGCAGTTATCTTATATTTTGTGTATCGCATGTTCCGCAGCTATATGCGGGTTTCCCAGGCGCATGAGCAGGAGTTGTCCCGGGCCATGGCGGCAGCTGAGTCCGCCACCCAGGCAAAGTCTGATTTTCTGGCCAATATGTCCCACGAAATTCGTACACCAATGAATGCCATTATTGGAATGTCGAATCTGGTGTTGCAGACCGAGCTGGATCAGAAGCAGCGCAACTATGTTGACAAAGTGAACCGCTCGGCCGAGTCATTACTGGGGATCATTAACGATATCCTGGATTTTTCCAAGATCGAGGCGGGTAAACTCGATATAGAGGCGGTAGATTTTCGCCTGGAAGACGTATTCGATAATCTGTCCAGCCTGGTCGGCCTGAAGGCGCAAGAGAAAGGGCTGGAGTTACTTCTGGATATCGATGCCGCGGTGCCCACATGCCTGGTGGGCGACCCACTGCGGCTGGGACAAATACTCACCAACCTGGGTAATAACGCGGTTAAATTTACCGATTCAGGTGAAGTGGTTATCTCCATCCGGGTTGCAGAAAGGGACGATGATAACGTCTCTTTGGTATTTTCTGTGTCAGACACTGGTATAGGGATGGACCCGCAGCAGTGTTCAAAATTATTCCAGGCATTTGGTCAGGCCGATAGTTCCACGACTCGAAAGTACGGCGGCACCGGACTGGGGCTCATCATCTGCAAGAGTCTGGTGGAGATGATGCACGGAGAAATAAAGGTAGAAACAGAGGCTGGGGTCGGAAGCACCTTCAGTTTCGACGCGCGATTCGGGTGGAGGGAGCACGATGAAGTGCGGCCAGATGCTGCGTCCCTCAATCTGGATAATCTGCAGGTACTGATTGTGGATGACAATCCCACGGCCAGGGAAATTCTGATGGATATCGCGTGTTCACTGGGTTTTCGCCCTGATACTGCATCCGGCGGTAATATGGCCCTGGACATGGTTGAAGCTGCGCAAAAGGAGAATAAACCCTATAGCGTGATACTCATGGATTGGCAAATGCCAGTGATAGATGGCGTTACTACCATAAAACTCATGCAAGACAGGCAGTTACTCAGTGATAACCAGGCCGTCATAATGGTAACTGCCTACGGCGGCAATGAGGCGGCGGCCGCTGCTGGTCAGGACTTACCGATAAAGAATTATCTAACCAAGCCCGTGAGTCCCTCCACGTTACTGGATTCCATTCTTGAGGCTTTTGGGCACGCCCCCGTATCTTCCAGGCACAGACAGCAGCAACGCAGTGGTGTTGAAGTAACGCGCCAACTCAATGGGGCGTATATCCTGTTGGTGGAAGACAATGAAATCAATCAGGAGCTGGCGATGGATTTGTTAACCGGCGCTGGCATCAAAGTGGATGTAGCCAACAACGGCCAGGAAGCGCTCACGCTGTTGGAGTCCCATGTCTACGATGGAGTCCTGCTTGATATACAGATGCCGGTAATGGATGGTTACACTGCATCCCGGGAGATACGCAAACAGCCGCACCTGCAGGAGCTACCGGTAATTGCCATGACGGCAAATGCCATGGTGGGCGATCGGGAAAAAGCGCTGAGCGCGGGTATGAATGATCACATAGCGAAGCCGCTGAATGTCTCGGAGATGTTTGCGACCATTTCGAAATGGATCACGCCGGCAAACCCTGTCGCCGATACGTCCTCCTCGTTGGATCAGCTGACGGCGGCGCCAGCGATTTTGCCCATGTTGGGGATAGACGTTGAGAAAGGGCTGGCAAACTGCGCCGGTAAAACGGATTTATATGTGAAGCTGTTGGCCAGGTTTCTGCATACCTATGGTGATTTTGCACAGACCTTCACAACTGTGCAGCAAACGAACGATACGCAGGCCCCGGAGCGCCTGGCACACACGCTAAAAGGTGTGGCGGGAAGTATTGGCGCTACGGAGCTTGCAGAATCGACAGGCAGGCTGGAATCAGACTGCAGCAGTGATGTATCCGAGGAGTCGATTTCTGCTGTTCTGGCCGACGTCATGGCTGCTCTGACTGTCGTGCTTGACTCGATTGAGTCGGCGGGGCATGGCACTGTTGAAGTACCGAATGCAACCGGGATGCAAGCCACACCCGGTGAAGTTAGGCAGATGCTGGCACTATTGCGACAGACACTGGAGGATTCCGACACGGATTCATCGCGTGTTGCCGAAGAATTATCCCAGGCGTTAGGGCAGGGCGCTCCAGGGCAGGCAATGCAAGAGGTTATGGCGCACATCGAGGCTTTCGATTTTGAAGAGGCGCTTGTTGCTCTTACGGCAGTGGAAGGAAAGCTAGAGGCCGATACAGCCAGGGACAGCTGAACAGTTGATGGCGCAATAAAGCCAGGCGGGTTATGGGTGGCAGCGTTAGCCGCTGTTCGCCGTTGTGCGTCGTTAGCTCAATTGAGATCAAATACCCGGCTCTCGCAATGGACGGTCGGAAGGCATGACCCCCCGAGCGTCTCCAATACCGACCCTTCCATTATCGAATCCTAAGTGATTTTGACTATAGAAGGGGGAGCTATCATTTACGGAATGTAAGTTCCTGCAGCAACTGTGTTCCCATCACTTCCCGATATTCTGCCCGGTTTCCATTCTCGCTATCCAGTGCTTCAAGACTTTTCTTGCGCCATTCCATGTATTCTTTTGCACGTTTCTCGCTTTCAGTGCCTGAAACTATGGTTTCCCTAATCCTAATCAAGTAAAGATCGGCCTCTCCACTTCGATTGTGGACATTTCCAATCATCTTGTAGTCTTTAATCCAACCTTTTGATTTTGAAAATTCCGCATCTTTCTGCCATTCATCCGCAAGCCAGTTTGAGTATTTTAGATCGCCACCATCTTTGATCACGATCCCGGTTACCTCCCAGTAATCGCCACCAACAATTGGCCATTCTTCAGAATTGGCTACCGAAGCCATCATCATTGATGCAACGCCGAACGTCAGCATGAGCATTGCGCTTTTTAGTGACTCTTTCATATGGTTTCTCCTCTTCACGGACAGGAATTGCCCGCGCTTCAGGCCTAACTCAAAGTGATAGGCTAGTTAGACTATAGTTGAAGAAAACGATTGCGCTATGAACGACTAGATTTGGGTACTGGAAAATTAATTTAT
>JBALVO010000091.1:0-14979 GCA_036961445.1 Halioglobus sp. | reverse complement strand
GAGTTCGACGAGGACTGGTTGCTGGCTCTGGCAGCCTACAACTCTGGCAAGGGCCGCGTTGCGCGCGCGCGGCAGGCCAACCGCAAAAAGGGACTCAAAACTGACTACTGGTCCATCAAATTACCCAGGGAAACCCGCAACTATGTACCAAAACTGATCGCCCTGACACAGATCGTGGCCTATCCCGAGGCCTTTGCTGTACAGATACCCCCGGTGGCTAATAGTCCGTCCTTTGAAATCGCTGATACCGGCGGACAACTGGAGATGAACCGGGCAGCCGACCTGGCCGGCATACCGCTGGATGCATTGCGTGCACTGAACCCGGGACAATTGCGTTGGGCCACCTCCCCTGATATGCCGCCTGAATTGTTGTTGCCGCTGGGGACCCGCGCCCAATTTGAACAGGGTGTAGCCGCCCTCACCCCTGCAGACCGTGTGCAATGGCAGTACTACCATATTCAGCAGGGAGATAACCTGATCGGTATCGCCAAGAAATTTGATACCGAAGTAGGATTGCTGCGCGAGGTGAATAACATTCGCGGCAGTATGATACGCGCCGGTAAAACCCTGATGATTCCTCAGGGCAGTGCCTGGGCATCCAGTCTTGCCATGTCCACTACCCTAGGGCCACCCAAAGCACGCGGTTATCGCGTGCGGTCGGGGGATTCCCTATACCGTATCGCTGGCAAGTTCGGTGTGTCGATCAATGAAATTATCGCCTGGAACGCACTGCAGCCGAACAAGTACTTGCAGCCCGGACAGAAACTTACCTTGTACGTCCGAGGCACCTGAGCTCCGCGCAGCCGCGGAGCTTTTGCCATGGCGGCGGCCCTCACCAACTATCAGAATCCCTACGGCTCTTTTGTATTGCAGCGCTATCCGGCCAGGCAGTTAGAGCCCCTGCAGGCCTGGTGCGCCGCAGACACTCTGCTACTGGAAGAGTGCCACACGCGGGACATTGCAGCTGATACCACCCTGGTAGTGAACGACGAGCACGGCGCCCTTTGCGTGGCCCTGCAGCCAGCAGCACTGTGGACCGACTCGGCCCTGTCTGCACACGCGCTGCAATATAACCAGAAGTTGAATGAGCGCAGCGCTACTCCTGTCGTGTGGAGCACTGAGCCCCCCGGTCTGGCGCTGCAGCATGTCGCCATGCGCATTCCCAAGCAGCTTGCATACTTTGAGTACCAATTGTCGCAACTGGCACGCTGCCTACCCCCAGGCGCTATGCTCGTGGCCGCAGGTATGGACAAACACCTGTCGCCACAGGTCGGCAAAATTCTGGAGTTCTATATCGGCCCCACTGAACGCCGGCGCGGACAACGTAAAGCCAGGATATTCTGCGCGACCCGGGATGACCGCATAACTGACGCCCCCGCTGATACTTCAGGCTATTATTGTGAGGCGTTGCAGGGTCAACTACAGGCTTTTTCCAATGTTTTTAGTCGCGACAAACTCGACCTCGGGAGTCGATTTTTGATGGCTTACCTGACCACCCTGCCACCGGTTACCAGTGCCATTGACCTGGCTTGTGGCAATGGCGTGCTGGGACTGACCGCGGTCAAACAAGGCCTGACTCCCACTGTAGTTTTTTGCGATGAGTCTGCTATGGCCGTTGCTTCTGCGCGCCTGAATGTAAGTCATTTGTACTCGCAGCAGCAGGATAATTTCGGCTTTCACCACGGAGATGGCCTGATGGCCTATACGGCTGAGCCTGTCGAGCTAATCCTGTGCAACCCACCCTTTCATCTCAATCAAACGGTGGATGATTTCGCCGGCCGGCACCTGCTGCAACAGTGTGCGGCCAACCTGCAACCGGGCGGCCGGCTATGCCTGGTGGCTAACCGGCATCTTGATTACCTGCCAACCTTGAAACGGGAATTTCAACGGGTAGACAAAGCCGCACAAAATGGCAAGTTCATCGTCTGGCTCGCGCACCGGGCCTGAGTCTTCGCCACAGTTGATTCTGCGGGCATGTGGCGCTATCTTAGGCCGCCTGTCCGGTCGGGGCGGCGTCTGGCCACCGGCATCGAGGCAGTACAGTCACAGATTAAGGAACTCCACTAATGTCGAACATCATCAAGTCTATTACCACGAAGATTCAAGCTAGCGTATTAGCGCTAATGGTTTTAGCACTGCCGCTGGCAGCACAAGCTGAGCACCACGAAGAAGATCAGGGCAGCGGCCGCGCAGTTGCAGTCAGTGTAGAAGCGGTAGTCACTGCTATTGACCTGGAAACTCGCCAGATCAGCCTGCAGGGGCCTGACGGTAACGTCGTGACCATGACCTCGACTGAGCAAGTAGTCAAATTGGAAGACATAAAAGTCGGTGACCGACTGGTAGCGACCTATGTCGCAGCACTTGAAGGCGAGTTACGTGAACCCACAGCTGAAGAACTGGCAGAGCCCTGGGTGGTCGTTGAGCAAGGTGCAGTCTCAGGAGAAGGCGAGCGGCCGGCGATTGGTGGCGCACGGGTAATTAGAGCGGTATGCACCATCGAAGGCATAAACCGTGAACTGGGTGCGGTAACTATCAAGGATCCAAATGGTAAACTGCATGTGATCGGCGATGTTGAAGCGCACAAGATGGAAGGCGTAACCCTCGGCCAGACCGTGGTGGTCGTTTACACCGAAGCGCTGGCCCTGACTCTGGAGAAAAAAGAGGAAGCTGCGCAATAAAATGCCTGCTGCCGGCTGAGCTGTTTATCTCGGTCGGCTTTCCTCTCCCCCTGGATCAGAACAAGATCTCGGCCAATGCCCTACCCCGGCAAATCCAGTTCCGTAACCGGATGTAAATGCCCTAGCGCGCTAAAAAACAGCGCACAGCACAGTGGTTCCTCGCCCAGAGTGCGCACAGCATCACGATAGCGCTGTAATTGTCCTAGATAGGCGCTGGTTTCACGCACCGTAAACGCTGTCAGTGATTCACCCTTCGCCGGCTGACTATTTTTATAATCCACGATCCAGCGTATACCCGTATCCGGGTCCACAAAGCTGCGATCTATTACCAGGTCGTGGACTGCTCCCTGCTCATCAACGCAAGTCAGTGCCCATTCGCTCTTTGCCTGCTGGTGAGTCCCTGACAGTACCCAGCGCCCGGGGCCGTCAGCACGCAGTGATTGCACCACCGAGCTTATTACTGACTGCAGAGCCTCATCGAGCAATGTCCCCCACAAACCCGATTGCTGCAGTGCCACAGTCCAGCGCGCGCTATCGGCAGCGGACACTGATTGCGGCAGTACCTTGCGCAAAGACAGTTCTTCCAGGGCCAGGTGCACCACAGTACCTACACTGCGCTCGGTGTGATTCGTGGCTCGCACGGGAATGTTGCTGTGGGCCTCGGGGGAACGACTACCCTGGGAGGTCGCCACCTCAAGTGCTGCGGCAGACACCGTGCGCTGCAAACGTGTTAGCAATCGTCCGCGCTGCCTGGGCGCGGCCATCGCAGTGGGCAATGCCGGTTCGTGCACTGTCATCTGTTGCTCAAAAGTCGGCCAGATCGGGCTCAGCAAGCAGCGACCCGATGGACTGCGAAATGCCTCTTTCTTGTCATCCCAGTTGAGACTGGCTGTGAGCAATAGCTCGCTAACCGCACGTGTTGCGCCGACGTACAATAATCGAGTCCCTTCCAGCAACGCTTTTTGTTGCCGCTGCTGCTGTAAATAATTGTACAACGTAGGAGCACCTGCTTTGCTGTGGTCGTCAGCCGCCAACAAAAAACTGCGCTCGCCATCCGGGCTGCTGTGCTCATCCCATAGTAATAACTGGCGGCCATCACCACGCGGTACTTTAGCCAGTTGCGGTATAATCACGCGGTCGAACTCCAGGCCTTTGGCCTTGTGCAGTGTCATTAACTGCACCTTACTGGCCGGATCTCCACCGTCCATGTATCTTTTCTGTAAACGCTGCTCCAGCCACTTTGTATCCAGCCCTATACCATCCAGTTCAGCCTGTTCCAATAGCTGGAAAAAGCTCTCGGCGTCGAATAACCAGCCACTTTCGGCGGCGCAGGCCGGACCGCCCAGACCCACCCAGGCCTGTTCGATCCAGGCGCGTAATCCGAGTCTGTCGCGCTGCTGCAGTGCTCGTCGTAATACCGGAACAATATATTCAACGCGCGTTCTGGCCTCACCACTCAGTTGCGCCTGTAGTTCAGCACTGCACAGTGCAGACCACACCGGGGTATAGCGCGCAGGGTCGCCGAAACTCCCGATCAACAGGATGTCAGCCAACGTCAGGCCGCACCAGGGTGCACGCAGTAGTGACATCCAGGCTAAGCGGTCAGCACCATTAGCCAGGGCGCGACACAAGCTAAGCAAGTCGGTGACCACGCCCGAGTGCGCCAGGCTATCCAGGTCCTGAGCGCTGTAAGGAATATTCAACTGTTTGAGTCCAGCAATAATCGGCTGCAGATGGCTGCGACTGCGGCCCAGTACAGCTATAGTGCCGGCGCTGTCATCGGCATACCCTGCCGCTATTTGTGCGCAGATAAATGCCACCTCCTGCGCTTGCGCATCCGCCTTCTCGTCGCCATGAAATGCATGCATTGACACCGCTGGCTCAAGCACAGTTGGGCGCACTGCAGTGGCAGGCGTATAGCTTACCTGACCGCGATTAATATCGTCCTGCGCGGGAAACGCCCAGCTGAACGTCTCATTGATCCAGTCCACCACACCCTCGTCAGATCGAAAGTTGCTGAGCAATTCCAAAGACTGCAAAGAGACTCCGTTAAACCCTTCTTGCCGCGCTTTTAGAAACAGCCCGACATTGGCCCCGCGGAAGCCGTAGATGGATTGCATACCATCGCCTACGATCATCACCGTGCGCGGCGCTTGCGGATTCTGCGCATTGTGTTGTCCCCAGCCGCGAGTCAGGTTGTGCAGCAAATCGTATTGATTAATTGCAGTGTCCTGGAATTCATCTACCAGAATATGCTCTATCTGGTAGTCCAGACGTAACGCCAGCTCGGTGGGTGCGTCATCGTCGCCCAGGGCTTGCAGTGCAGACAGCGCAACCTGGCTGTGATCGACTGCACCGTGCTTTTGAAAAACCAGTAATAATTGCGCTGCCAGCAACGGCAGTAACCGTGACAGGTGCACCAGCAATTGCCAGGACGCGCTGCCCGTTACAATCACAGGAAGAAAATTTATCGCCCCCAGCGCAGGCTGCAAGCCGGGTATCTCCGCTAGCTCTAGCAGTACACGTTTTAACTGCTCTTTGCGTTCCAGCGCCTCACCCTTTCCGGTGGGAAAGCCAATAGTTTTAGAAATACTCTTGCGCCAGCCGCCCTCTTTAGTGAGCAGTAAATCACGTGTGGCGCGCCAGGCGTCTACATCATCAGGCTCAGTACCCGGAAACTGCTGGGGAATCGTGGTGCCAAGATTTCTCGCAGCAAACTGTAGCAATTCCAGTAATTCACCGCGGTAGACAAGCAGCATGCTCGACAAGCCCGCTAGCTCACTGCGCACCAGGGACTCAACCGTGGCCAGCAAATACGCTTCGGATTCTTCTGGCGCGTGATGTACTCCCACATAACGGCGCCATTGATCCCGCCGTGCCAGCATAGACATCAACAACGCCTGCAGGCGTTCCCAGTTATTGTCGAAGTGTTGCATCAGAGCCGCCAGGTCCTTCGCCACCGGATGATCAGTATCTACCTGCTTGAATAACGCCAATACCGCTTCTGCATAGAGCTCGCCAGCATCATCCAGCAGGCTGGCCTGTCCACCAAATTCGCTGAGAACCGGCATTTGCCGCGTTAGACCGCCGCAAAAGCTGTCGATAGTCTTGATGTTCAGGCGCGAAATGTCCCGTACCAGGTGCCACTGTCCACGAGCATCGGCTAACAGCGCCTGCTCTGCCAGTTGGCGAGTAACGCGCTCGTGCTCGGCGGCACAAGGTTCACCGCTGCGCGCGGCTTCCAGTGCCTCAAGTACGCGCTCTCGCATTTCTGCTGCCGCCTTGCGGGTAAATGTTATCGCCAGGACCTGTTCCGGGCGGCTCACCCGCGACAACAGTGCGAGGTAACGCTGGATCAGCAATTCTGTTTTGCCAGAGCCCGCCGGGGCACTGACGCAAAAACTATCCACAGGATTAATCGCGGCAGCGCGTTGCGATGCATCGATAATACTCACGACTGCACCTCTGGCTTTTGTCCTGACGCGACAGCCGTCAAATCCTGCTCGGCAATATCGATACGACATAACGACTGCAACCCACACCAGGTGCAACTTGCGGGCGCCAGCGGATCTACTTGCGCAGCCCCGGCGACAAATGCCTGGGCCAACCGCTCCAGATTCTCGCGCCATTGCTGATTAAGGGATTGCCAGTCGCTGGCACCCATCCCATCGGCTATCACTTTGGCAATATCAGTTTGTATACCCGGGGCAGCGGCCACCTGCCCCAAGCCGACAAAGCGGCTGTCTCGAGGGCGCACCTGGGCAAAAGCCAACGCCGACACCGCTTCGGGCGCTGCGATACCGTACAATAATAGCTGGGGTTTGGCGGGACGCTCACCCAACCAGTCCTGCACCCTGCTGCTACCGGATTTGTAATCAATGATGACCTGGGAGCCATCTGGCAACTGGTCGATTCGATCCACGCGCAGGCGAATCTGCAGCTGTGCCAGCTCCAGTCGAATATCCTGCTCTCGCTGCAACACCACAAAGCTGCTGCGCTGGCGCTCCACCGCCAACCACTCGTGTAACAGACCGGCCAGACGCAGACCCTCCAACCGCCAGTACGCTGCACCGAGTATACGGCGACGCCCACCAGGCACGCCCTCAATGGCAGACGCTACAGCTTGATCAACCACCGCCTGTTCGGCTGCGGAGTCCAGTGCCAGCAATGCCGAAAAATCAATAATCTCACCCCACAGAGCGTATAACGCATCGTGCAATAATGAACCTCGCTCCGCGGCTGACAATGCCACGTTAAACGTAGAGAGCGGCTCCACGAGCAAACGGCGCCGGGCGAAAGCCCGAAATGGACACTGGGACTGGTCTTCCAGTAGTGCGCTACCGCCGACACTGGTGGAAGCCAGCTGTTGCTCACTGAGCGGCGGCGCCTGGTCGTCTCGCAGTTGCTCTATCGAGCGCTGCTGCCATTGTTCAGTCCACCGTGGATCTACAGCTGTCTGTTCAGTGACACTGTGTGGCGTAAAATTTAGCAACAAGGCGCTGGGCAGTTCTGGGATACCCCCTAGCTGCTCACAATAACTGGCATGCAACACGGTAGCCGAGCGGGTGTACTGTTTAAACAGTGCCGCGCCGAAAGCCCATTCGCGCTCCGCGGTGGCATGAGGCATGTTCAGTTCGCGCTGCAGTGACTGGGGTATGAAGGGATTGGGGCGTGCAGGTGCCGGCCAATTACTACCTTGCATGCCACACACCCACAGATGATCAAATACCAGGCCGGCAGCCTCCAGTGGGCCCAACACCTGTATATTGCTATCCGCGGTTTGCGGCTGGGACATCTGCCGGCTACAGCTATGGCGCAGCAGCTGCAGAGCGGCATCAAAGTTCAGCGGCTGGCAAACACCGTCATAGCTTTTGAATTCATCCAGGGTTCGGTACCACAGCTCGACTTGCTGATACTCCAGTGAATCCAGCGGTCCGGGGCCGGGCCAGCCCCACAGGGATAAAACCTCGCTGAATACGTCTATCCATTGCGATGGCAGTGCGACCTGATGCAGTGCGCGCAAACCTGACACAGCCAACAGGTACTCGCCCAACAACAGGCCTTTGCTGTCCCCAAGTTTTACCGCATTAGCGCTATAGCGCAGATCTGCAGTATCAATCTCCTCCCGACCATCATCGAACAAGCGAGTAATAAAGCGATTCGCCAGCGCAGTCTGTCCATCGTGCAGCTGCAAAAAACGTGACTGCAGCAAGGCAACTACGCCAAGCACACTAACGCGATGCTGACACATGGCTAATGCACTCAATGCGTCGCGCACCACCGGCGCGCGATCCAGTGCTATGCCGGTGGAAAAGTTGACCGGCAAGCTATTGTAGTTGTCACCCAGGCACTCGAACTCTCGTCGCAGCAGGTATTCCAGCGCTGTCCTGTCCCCGGCCATATCACTTAACACTACGCCGACAGTTGCCTCGGGTTCGAGTCGATCTATTTGCGCGGCCCAGCTCGCCACTGCCTGAAGTTCAGCGCGCTTGTCAGAAAAACTATAGGACAGCTGCGCAGCGGCCGCCGCGCCTGGCTGAACCTCCTGCACTTGCTGGCATAGTGCATTAACCGTTGATCGAAACAGCGGCGGGATATCATCAAAATCTACAAGAGCGACGCGCCTGTGCGTTGCGGGCCGCGCAATGGCACACAGATTATGTATGCAATCGACTGGCGTGCACTGCCCCGCTGCGGCCAGGCGCTGCTCAAACAAAGTCAGCCATCGGGCAAACGTGCCGCAATCTGCATCGAGGTTAAATGCCTGGTGAATGGCATTTGCGTGGATGTCTACCTCCCAGCGCAGCAGGCTGCCGCGAGCCTGGCTGGCAAGCTCGGCGGCTGCAGCGGGTCGCAACAAATGGTAGTCGCCCGCCTGGCGCTCCTGCTCTGCAATGACCTGCTGCCACAGTTCCAGCTCCTGCGCGGCATTAAGCATCGCTAGCGCGGGCAGTGCGCCGTCCCTGACTGCTTGCTGCCATTGTTCTAGCAACCAGGTTTCCAGTGGCTGCACCGGCAGCGGCTCCCACACTTGATCGCCCCTGGCGGCGCGCTGCGTGTCCCATTCCGCCTTGATCCGCCGGGCCAGGCGAAAGTTTGGCGTGAGCAATACATAGCCGGCGTCAATCAACGGCGCTAGCGGCGCTATATCATAAAGACTGTGGGGCAATATCTTCTCCTGTCAGCAGCCGAGGTACCGGCGGTAACTACACAAAGTTCCCGGACTGCTATAGAATGCCGCGCCCGGGCACTGTTGTCCGGGATGCGAAAACCCGGTACGCGAAGGCCCGGGTAACAAAAGAATGACTGTATCAGGTAACCACCGATGAGCAACATCGAAGTACACAATATCAATGTCGATTCACAGGACGTATTGATAACCCCAGAGCGACTGAAGCTGGCACTGCCAATGTCGGACGCGATCCAGGAAACCCTGGCCGAAAGTCGCCAGGTGATCCAGGCTATCCTGGAGCGCAAGGATCATCGGGTATTCGTCGTTGTGGGCCCCTGCTCTATCCACGACCCGGCAGCTGCCATGGATTATGCCCGCCGCTTGAAGGCGCTGGCTGATGAGCTGTCTGATACGTTATACATCGTAATGCGGGTCTATTTTGAAAAACCTCGCACTACTGTGGGTTGGAAGGGCCTGGTCAACGACCCCCATCTGGATGACTCCTTCAAAATCGAGGAGGGCCTGCATATAGGCCGTAAACTGCTGCTGAATATCCTGGACCTGGGTTTGCCTACCTCCACCGAGGCCCTGGACCCAATCAGCCCGCAGTACTTGCAGGATCTGATCAGCTGGACCGCGATTGGGGCACGCACCACAGAATCACAAACGCACCGGGAAATGGCCAGCGGTTTGTCGTCCGCAGTGGGCTTTAAAAATGGTACGGACGGTGGCCTGACAGTGGCAACCAACGCGCTCAACTCGGTAGCCAAACCGCACCGCTTCCTGGGCATTAATCGTCAAGGCCAGGTCTCGGTATTTACCACCAGGGGCAACCCTTATGGGCACATCGTCCTGCGTGGCGGCAGCTCCGGCCCCAACTACGATTCAGTGCATATCAAGTTGTGCGAAGACGCGCTGGACAAGGCCGGTGTGCGACAAAACATTATGGTGGACTGCAGCCACGCCAACTCCAGTAAACAGCCCGAGTTACAGCCACTGGTGGTCGAGAATGTTGCCAACCAGATTGTGGAAGGCAACCATTCAATTGTCGGACTTATGATCGAAAGCAACCTGCATGCGGGTAACCAGCCCATCCCTGAAAACCTGGATGAACTGGCCTATGGTGTGTCAGTTACAGATGGCTGCATAGATTGGGAAACCACCCAAAGCTGCCTGCGCCAGATGCGGCAGAAACTCAAGGATGTGCTCCCTCAGCGGGTATAGAAATCCCGGCGCTAGTAATACGCCCCCGAGGTGTCGCTGTGGTCAGTCGTATCGCGCACGCCTTTAAGCTGGGGTAATTGCTCCAGCAGGGTCTTTTCCACGCCGCCTTTAAGCGTCTGGTCTACAGCGCTGCAGCCCTGGCAACCGCCGCCAAATTTCAATATCGCGAACTGGTCTTCGGTTAGCTCGACCAAGCTGACCTCGCCACCGTGGGCAGCCAATGCAGGGTTGATCTCATTATAGAGCACGTAGTTAATACGATCTTCCAGCGGGCTGTTTTCGTCCACGCGGGGCATCTTCGCGTTGGGGGCTTTTATAGTTAGCTGGCCACCCATACGATCCTTGGAGTAATCCACCAGGGCATCTTCCAGGTAGGGCAGACTACGGGCGTCAAACCAGGCGGTTAAAGCTGCCAATTCACGCTTTTCGTCACCCTCTTCCAGGTCTCCTTCACGGCAATAGGCGATGCAGGTTTCGGCCCGGGACGTGCCGGGCTGGTTAATAAACACCCTGACACCCAGGGCGTCTTCCTGTTTTGATAACAATTCCGCGAGGTATTCCTGGGCGGATTCAGTGATGGTAACCATCTAAACTTCCATTCCGAGTAAATTACTCAGGTATTCTAGCAAACTTGTGCACAAAAGTACGAGGCGGGATGAAATCCACCGCAAAACTGCTGTCCAATCTGTTAATATAGCGCCGCTTTTTGCTGGGTGGCCAGGGCTATGCAGCACAACACAAACACTACGGACTTCAAAACCATGGCAACGGACAATCAATCTCCAGGACCTCTGGAGCAAGCCCTAAAGCAACGTATCCTGGTGATAGATGGTGCGATGGGCACCATGATCCAGGCAGAGCAGTTGCAGGACGAGGATTACCGTGGTGAGCGCTTTGCCGATCATGCGTCCGATCTGAAAGGCAATAATGACCTGCTGAGCCTGACTCGCCCGGATGTTATTGCCAAGATCCACCGGGCATACCTGACCGCCGGCGCGGATATTATTGAAACCAATACCTTCAACAGTACCGCCATCGCGCAGGACGATTACCAGCTAGGGCATCTTGCCGTAGAATTGAACCTGGCATCGGCTCGCCTGGCAAGACAGGCAGCAGACGAAGTGACAGCAGAAAACCCGGAGCGCCCCCGCTTCGTGGCAGGCGTGCTGGGGCCAACCCCAAAAACCGCCTCTATCTCGCCTGATGTAAACGACCCTGGTGCGCGCAGTATCAGTTTCGATCAATTAAGCAAAGACTACGCAGAGGCAACTCATGCCTTGATCGAAGGCGGTTGCGATTTACTGTTAATTGAGACCATTTTCGATACTCTCAATGCCAAAGCGGCAATATTTGCGGTGCAGAAGGTATTTGAAGAGCGCGGATTTAAGCTCCCCCTGATGATCTCTGTCACGTTTCCTGACATTAGTGGCCGCGTCCTCTCCGGTCAGAACCCCGAGGCGTTCTGGAACGCCATAGCGCACGCGCGGCCACTGATAGTCGGCAGTAATTGCGGGCGACGCTATAAGGAAATCCGCCCGTTTATCGAGGAGTTGTCCAACGTTACCGACAGCTACTTCAGCGCCCATCTCAATGCCGGCCTGCCCAACGCATTTGGCGAATTTGATGAAACCCCAGGCATTATGTATGAAGACTTCAAAAGCTTTGCGGAACGCGGTTTTCTCAACCTGGCCGGGGGTTGTTGCGGAACGACGCCAGCACACATCAGCGCCATTGCTGACGCGGTATATGGTGTCGCGCCACGTGCCCTGCCACAACACGCTGCCGCTTGCAGGCTAAGCGGCCTGGAGTCGTTCAATATCACCCAGGACAGTCTCTTTGTGAATGTCGGTGAGCGCTGCAACGTGACCGGGTCTGCCCGGTTCAAACGGCTGATTCTGGATGATAACTACGAGGCCGCCCTGGATGTTGCGCGCACCCAGGTGGAAGACGGCGCCCAGATCATTGATATCAACATGGATGAGGGCATGCTCGACTCTGAGCAGGCCATGGTGACATTCCTTAATTTGATCGCTTCGGAACCTGATATCTGTCGCGTACCGATTATGGTCGACAGCTCCAAATGGAATGTGATTGAAGCCGGTCTTAAGTGTATTCAGGGCAAGGCCGTGGTCAACTCGATCAGCCTGAAGGCCGGGGAAGAGGAGTTCCTGGAGCAGGCGCGCTTGTGCCAGCTCTATGGTGCGGCGGTTGTAGTGATGGCTTTTGACGAGCAGGGTCAGGCTGATAACCTTCAGCGTCGCAAGGATATCTGTAAGCGCTGTTACGACCTGTTGCGGGATAAACTGGACTTCAATCCCAACGACATTATATTCGACCCGAATATTTTCGCCGTGGCCACCGGTATTGAGGAGCACAATAACTACGCGGTGGAGTTTATTGAAGCCACCCGCTACATCAAATCTGAACTACCGGGTGCCTTGGTATCGGGCGGCGTGTCCAACGTCTCGTTTTCATTCCGTGGTAACGATGCCGTACGAGAGGCAATCCACTCGGTATTTCTGTATCACGCCATCCGAGCCGGGATGGATATGGGTATTGTTAATGCGGGCCAGTTGGCCGTCTATGACGAACTGCCCGCGGACCTGCGCGATGCCGTTGAGGATGTAATCCTGAACCGTCACGACGATGGTACCGAGCGCTTGCTGGAAGTCGCCGATCGCTACCGCTCCAGTGGCGGTGGTGAAGCTCGCGTGGAAGACCTGAGCTGGCGCGAGCAGGATGTCGCCAAACGCCTGGAGCACGCGCTGGTGAGGGGCATCAACACCTGGGTAGTCGAGGACGCTGAAGAAGCACGGCACCTTTTCGACCGCCCTATCCAGGTCATTGAAGGACCGCTAATGGACGGCATGAACGTGGTGGGCGACTTGTTTGGCGAGGGCAAAATGTTCCTGCCGCAGGTGGTGAAGAGCGCACGTGTTATGAAGCAGGCCGTGGCGCACTTACAGCCTTATATTGAAGAGGAAAAGAATGAGGGTAGCCAGAGCAACGGCAAAATCCTTATGGCTACCGTTAAAGGTGATGTACACGATATTGGTAAAAATATTGTCGGGGTCGTGTTGCAGTGTAATAACTTCCAGGTGATAGATCTGGGCGTGATGGTGCCGTGCGAAAAGATTCTGCAGGTTGCCCGTGATGAGAACGTGGACATCATTGGCTTGAGCGGCCTGATTACACCTTCGTTGGATGAAATGGTACACGTGGCCAGTGAAATGCAACGTGAAGGATTTGATGTGCCCTTGATGATTGGTGGCGCCACCACATCAAAGGCCCACACAGCGGTGAAGATTGACCCACATTACGACCGCGACGTTATCGTCTACGTGCCGGACGCATCGCGTAGCGTTGCTGTGGCCACGCAATTGATGAACGAAAGCAAAGCCGCTTTTGTCCAGGATCGCAAAGAGGAGTATGCGGTGGTGCGCGAGCGCGTGGCTAATCGGAAGCCCCGCAGCCGGCTAATGAGTTATACCGAAGCTACCGGGCACGCTTTGCAATTGGACTGGAAAAACTACAAAGCGCCCAAGCCCACGTTTATTGGCACCCGGGTCTTTGAGGATTTCCCACTGCAGGATCTGGTGGATACCATCGACTGGACTCCGTTTTTTATCACCTGGGAATTGGCGGGCAAGTACCCGAATATTCTTCAGGATGAAGTGGTTGGCACACAGGCCCAGAGTCTCTTCGACGATGCCACGGCAATGTTGCAACGTATTATCGACGAAAAATTATTGACCGCAAAAGCCACCATCGGATTCTGGCCGGCGGCGCGCGCAGGTGCAGATGACATAGCGGTGTATACCGACGAGTCACGCAGCACTGTACGCGCCACCTTACACCAGATGCGTCAGCAGACCGAGAAGCCCAATGGCAAGCCCAATCTGAGCCTCGCAGATTTTATTGCGCCGGCTGATAGCGGTGTACAAGACTATATTGGTGGATTTTGTGTCACTACCGGTCACGGTGTTGCAGCGTTGGCTGCGCGCTATGAAGCCGAACACGATGATTACAACAGCATCATGCTAAAAGCGCTGGCGGATCGCCTGGCGGAATCTTTTGCCGAATACCTGCACCGTTTAGTGCGGATTGAACTATGGGGCTATGACAGCGCTGAACAACTCACCCGCCAGGACCTGATCCGTGAGCGCTATCGAGGCATTCGCCCGGCACCGGGTTATCCCGCCTGCCCGGACCATACGGAGAAAGCCGCTCTGTTTGACCTCCTGGACGCGACCAATACTTGTGGCGTTGAGCTATCTGACAACTATGCGATGAGTCCTGCCGCGGCAGTCAGCGGCTTCTATTACTCCCACCCCGAATCCCAGTATTTTGCTGTTGGTAAGATAGGGCGAGATCAAGTTGAGGATATCGCTCGACGTAAAGATGAACCCGTGGCAACGGTAGAGCGCTGGCTACGGCCAAACCTGGATTACTAGGTAGAGTGAAATAGATGACAAAGCAGGATGACAAAACGGAGACGACATCGGACAAAGGTGGCTCTCTCAACCCGCTTCAGGTTGTATCCAGTGTATTCGCGGCGGGATTAGGCGTGCAGAGCAGCAAAAACCGGGAGCGGGACTTCAAACAGGGTCGATTCGGTGTGTTTGTCGCCGCAGGGATTGTATTTACCCTGCTGTTTATTGGTACGGTGTTTACTGTAGTACAGCTGGTGCTGAAGGGGTCAGGGAATTGAGTGTTATCCATTCCCCCCTGGACCTGATTAAGAAGGCATTCCTGAAAGCCATAGGTACATAGTAAATACAAAAATACCAATAACAGCTGTGGCTGCGATGGCGTCAGCAGAGCCGTCTGCAGCACGTTCCTGATTTAATTCGTCGGACATGTTCTACTCCAGTGATAAGGTCATTTGCGCGCGCATTATAGCAG